>JAOZLR010000048.1 GCA_029934735.1 Bacteroidales bacterium | reverse complement strand
GATATCAGCTCTTTTAAAATATGGCCAAATCCATTTAGCAACATTCTGGCAATTAGCGCTAACATTGATAAACCCACACATATAGATATTGACATTTACGACCTGTTTGGCCGTCATATTGCATCACTATACGATCAGTATGTGACTGAACGCCCAAACTTTCCGGTTTTCAGAACAGACATCTATCCTACCATTAAAAACGGAACCTATTTATTTGTTGTTTATATTGATGGTGAGTCTAAAGTGTTTAAAATGATGCGTGCAGACCACGCTATACATGAGTAAACGTTTTTATTACCAATATTTTGTTCCTAACGGAACAAATTGGCTAATCCTGTTTTCGTCAATAGGCAGAGCAATATGAAAGGGCTGAAAGCCCGGCAGGTCATAAAACAAAAACTATACATTTCGCTCTTTGTGCCTCCGCTAAAGCTTCAGCGACACGCGGACAGAGCTTGCTTGTTAGTACATCAGAATCAAAGGTTTTCGCTTCGCTACAACCTTTGTTTTTACATTTCGGAGCTTCACTCCTACATTTGAAACTACATCAGGATTTTATATAGATGCCAAAATTTACAGGAATGACCAGAATGCAATTTGGGGTACATTCATTCTATCGGGCTGGACGACAAAAGTAAAAAAGAAAAAACGCAATTAATAGCACCAGCAAACATTATACTACCTAATCTTTGTTTATGGGAATACTATCCTTCCTGGTTTGAATTAGTCTAATTGCATTTTCTATTTATTTAATTAGAATTATTTACTAAATGACTCTTATTCTCAGAAAAAGATAACCTTCACCCCACAAAAGCAACCTGACCCAATAAATTGCAATGGCAAGATAGAAAACATATCCGTTGTAATAAAATCGAAAAGTACCCGTTAAACTTATTAACAATTTAATGTTATAATTTTAGAATATAGCAACATATTTACGCATTACATACTTATTACTTTTGCTTGAATTGACAAAGCTGTTTTTTTTTACAGTTTTAATAATGATTAATAAAGGATTTATAGGCGTAAATATGAAGAAAGAACTCCGGTTAATAATCACATTTTTATTTTTAGCTGTATTTATTAATGTCCTTTCCGGACAAAATACTGCCATTTACAAAAACCCTGAGGCTGATTACCGTCTGGGAGTTGAACTATTTAACAAAGAAAAGTACGGTGCCGCGCGAACAATTTTCAGTGAGGTTATTTCATCAACAAAAAACACAGAATCACCATTGCGGATCAATGCTGAGTATTACGATGCTGTCTGTGCGCTTGAACTTTATAATAAGGATGCCGGGTATAAGCTAAACAGATTCATCCTCTACCATCCGACAGATACAAAGAAGAATCTTGCATATTTTCAGTTGGGAAGATATAATTACAGAAATAAAAAATACAAATCAGCTTTAAAACATTTTGAGCAAACTGAGATTTCTGATTTAACAAATGAGCAAAAGGGTGAGTATTTTTTCAAAACGGGCTATTGCTATTTCAAAGCAAAGGACTTTGAAAAGTCAAAAACTGCTTTTGACAAGGCAATCTCCTTCGACTCTAAGTATGCATCCCCTGCAAAATACTATCTCGCTCATCTTGCATACGAAAACGGCGACTACAACACTGCGCTGGCAGGTTTTCAGGAACTTGATTCCGATCCTAACTTCAAAGCTATTGTCCCATACTACATTGTTCAAATCCTTTTTATGAAAGGAGAATACGAAAAAGTAACAGATCAGGCTCCCCCACTCCTTAAAAACGCCTCCAAAAAACGAGCGCCCGACCTTGCCCGGATTATTGGCGAATCGTATTACAAGCTTTCGGAGTATGAAGAGGCACTACCCTATCTTGAAAGATACAGTAGCTCAGCAAGAAGCCGGATGAAAATGGAAGACCTTTTTATTCTGGGATTTGTGCGCTACAAAACAGGCAATTACGATAAAGCTATAAAAGACCTTCAGCAATCAACCGGAGGAAACGATTCAATATCACAATATGCCTGGTACTATCTTGGAGGCTGTTACCTCGAAACAGATCAAAAGAAATTTGCAGCCAATGCCTTTAATCAGGCCTTTAAACTGCCGTTTGACAAAGAGATCAGGGAAGATGCCCTTTTCAATTATGCGAAGCTAACCTACGACCTTTCATTCGACCCATACAACACTGCTATCAATGCTTTGAAGGAATACCTTAACGACTATCCCAACTCAAGTAAAAACGATGAAGCATATACTTTTCTGTACAAAATAGCACTCTCAACCGGAAAATATGACGAGGCAATGTTTGCTCTTGAAAAAATTAACAACAAAGGGGGAAACTACAATAATGATCTTCAGAAAACTATATTTATGCTTGGCACAGAGCTGTTTAACAAGATGGATTATGAAGAAGCAATTGTAAAATTCAAAAAGGCAGCAGAATTAAATGCCGATAAAAAAATCACATCCGAAAGTATGTTCTGGATCGGAGAGGCTTATTACAGATTAAAGAACTATCAACTGTCGTTCAGTTACTACAAAAAATTTCTTGATGCACGTCAGTCAAAAAGCATTCCGACTTACAATATTGCGTTCTATAACATCGGTTATATCTATTTCAAACGGAAAGAGTATGCAAATGCACTCAACTATTTCAAAAAATTTCTCTCTACAAAACCGTCAAATCTGCAAATGACAGCGGATGCCGATCTACGTGCAGGAGACTCCTATTTTGTAATGAAACAATACGACAATGCAATCGAATATTACGATAAAGGAATAAAGATGCAGGCACTTGATGTTGATTACGCTCTTTATCAAAAAGCTCTGGCACTTGGTGTTTTACAAAGATATAACGAAAAGATAATCGCACTTAACAAAGTAATTAACGGCTTCCCGAATTCATCACTCTATGGAAAATCGCTTTACGAACTGGGTAATACTTACCTGATAATGAATAAAAATGAAAATGCCCTGGTTAGCTTTAAAAGGATAATAAAAGAGCGGCCAACGAATATCTACTCAATTAAAGCACAACTAAAATCTGGTTTGATATATTACAACGGCGGACAAAATGACCTGGCACTGATGACCTTTAAAAAGGTTGTATCTGCATTTCCCGGGACTCCTGAATCAAAAGAGGCTCTGGCAAGTATTAGAAACATCTACATTGACATGAACAGAGCAGAAGACTATTTTGCCTATGCTGCCGACCTCTCCTTCGCCAATGTTACACCATCCGAACAGGACTCTGTCTTGTACATTGCTGCTGAGAATCAATATCTTGACGGCAATACATCAGGGGCAATAACATCTCTGGCCAAATACCTTGAAAAATTCCCGGAAGGAGCATATAAGATGAATGCTGAATTTTATCTTGCCGAGTGTCTTTACCGTGAAGGTAAGAAAAATGAAGCTCTGAAATATTATACTGTCGTTTTGGCTGAGCCGCAATCAGGATTTACTGAAACTGCACTTTACAAAGCAGCCACAATCAGTTACGGACAAGAAGATTATACTAGTGCAGCTCCCCTGTTTGCAAGACTTGAAGGTATCACAGAAAATCCTGAATTACTTACTGACTCAAGATACTGGCAAATGAAATCATATCTCTATCTAAAGGATTACGAAAATGCCCTTGCCTCTGCTAACAGATTACTCTCATCAGAAAAACTCAACGACAATATAAAACTTGATGCATTGATGATAAAAGCAAAGGCATTTCTCTCGGCAGGAGAACTGGCTCTTGCTGAAAAAACCTTCAACGACATTGTTAAAATATCGCAAGGCGAAAAGGGGGCCGAAGCAAAATATAATGTTGCTGAAATTGAATTTATACTGAAAAATAATACCGAATCTGAAAAGCTGGTCTTTGAACTTGTTAATAACTACTCAAACTCCGACTATTGGGTTGCGAAAGGATTCATACTGCTCGGAGATATTTACACTGACGCGGGAAATGTTTTCCAGGCAAAACAGACGTTTCAAAGCATTATTGACAATTACGACGGAGATGATTTGACCGATATTGCAATGGAGAAGCTCGACAAAATCAATGTGCAGGAACAGGAAGAACTCAACATACAAAAGCAGAAAGACAGCGTACTAACCATACCTGACACAATTAGTATTAAAGGTGAGGGATTATTAAAATAAAAAGATATATGCAGATGAAAAAAATATTGATGTTATTTATAATAGCATTTGGAGGTTCAAACCTTCTTGCACAGCAGGATAGCACAAAAAATGAGGAGGTAACAGTAGTTTCGGCTTATGATCCTGCTGTTAATGATGCTTTCAAGCTCAATATTGCCCCCAAAATTACAGACGATTATATTGAAAAGCCGAATTTCGAATATTCGGTAATTTCAAAAAATATCAACTCACGGTTAGGTGTGAACCCCATTATGGCTGCAAAAATAGCAGGCGAGTCAGCTCCTAAGCTTTACAGAAATTATTTAAAATTGGGATTCGCAACGACTATCTCTCCATATATTGATTTTTTTGCAGGAATGCTCAGATCAAAAAAGAGTGGCTTTGGTGTTCGCATTAAGCATTTCTCATCTTCAGCAGGCATTAAAGAATATGCATATCCTGGTTCGGGTGTTACAGAAGCAAATGTTTACGGTAGAAAATTCGGAAACAAGCACACATTTTCAACTGAATTATTTTACAAACAAAGCAGGGCACATTTCTATGGATATAAGCCTGATAATTTCCCGGAAATTTCCCTGTCCGACAAAGATATCCGGCAGACATATCACCTGATCGGATTAAAGACTTTGTATGAAAGCACGTACAGACAATCATCAGCACTGCATCATTCATTAAAGCTCAACTACTACTATTTATGGGACGGATATAACAGCACAGAGAATAATATTCTTTTTGATGCAGATATCAATAAGAAGGTTAGCTTTTTTAATTTTTCAAAGGAGCAAAAACTTGGCATTGATATTGGCGCAAACCTTTGGTTCAATAATGACAGCATTGCATCGGACAACACAGGAATAGTTTATATTTCACCTTATTACGATTTAAAATTTTCGCAATACGGCTTCCACGTAGGAATAGACGTAGATTTACAAATGGATTCGGCGGTTTCCGTTCATGTCTATCCGATTGTCACTGCCGAAGTTCAGGTAATAAAAGATATTTTGGTAACCTATGCTGGAATCAAAGGTGAGTTGCAAAAAAACAGTATGAAAACATTCAGTGATGAAAATATCTTTATCACATCCACAATTGAAAAAAGATTCACAAACTACAAATTCGGGCAGTTTGGAGGTGTGAAAGGCCACATAGGTAAATATTTTGATTACAATCTTATGTTTGTTAATTTTACGGTTGAAGATATGCCCTTTTACGTCAATGATACTGCTTCGGCTCCTGCGGAAGGCTTAAACAACAAATTTTCGGTTGTTTACGACAGGGTTAAATATTCAAGAGTCGTTGCCGACTTCGGATTTCATTACAAAAGTAAATTCAATGCGATGCTGAGAGGAACATACCACAACTATTTTCTTGACAACCTCGACCAGCCCTGGCTTAAGCCGAAACTTGAAGTATCGCTGATGATGGATTATAATATGCAGGATAAATTCCTGATAAAAGCCGAACTATTTACATTTAGCAAAATGTATGCAAGGACATTCAAGGATGAAACCGATCCTTCGGGCATCACTGTAAGATATGAAGTTGCCGAGGAGATAAAAGGTGCCTTTGACCTCAACCTTGGTGTTGAATACCGCTACTCAAAAGTGCTTTCAGGCTTTATTAACCTTAACAACATCCTTAACCAACGTTACTACAAATTTTACAACTACCCGTCTTACAGGTTTAACTTAATGCTCGGAATTACTTATTCTTTCTGATTGAGGCCTGCAAGATGGCATCTTTCGGATGGGGATTTACAATATTCTCACACTTTCGTATTTTAGCCCTGACTGAATTCAATAAATCATAATAGTATTTAACCAGCTTTTCATGCATTAATGCTACGTCATTATATTTTGTACTTTTGCTCCATACAATTAAAATAACTTTTAAGCATAGATAAATGAAAAACCTTTTCATACTGGGATTTGTTATTATCAGTATTATGCAATCCCTGATAGCCGGAGATGAGCCAGAATTTGTATGGCCAAAAGAGATTGAAAAAAACGGAACCGTGGTTGTTTTATACCAACCACAACTCGAGTCATTAAAAGGAAACATACTCGAAGGCAGGTTAGCTTTATCAGTTACACCAAACGACAACGATATTATTTTTGGTGCATTATGGTTCAAGGCAAGAATAGCTACAGATTATGATGAACATACAGCTGTATTGGAGGCTCTTGATATCACAAAAATCTACTTTCCTGATTTTGACGATACTTCAAAAATTGAAGGATTTACGAAGTTGCTTACTGATGAGGTAGAATCGTGGGATATGGTGATGTCGCTCGACCGGATACTTGCCGGTCTGGAAGAGACAGATAACTTAAAAACACTTTCCGACAAACTGAATAACGACCCACCTGATATTTATTTCAGGACGGAACCGGCTGTGCTTATAACCATTGACGGCGATCCTATCATAAAAGAAATTCAGGATCATAGTTTTAAATACGTAGTGAATACTCCCTTCTTCATTATTGAGAAAAAGAATAAATATTACATAAAGGGTGGTAAATTTTGGTATATCTCTGAGAATATTACATCAGACTATATTGAAACAACTAAAGTCCCCTCCGACATAGATAAATTTGCGCAGGAAAATCTTCCAGATAATGAACTGGATTCAATATCCGAAGATATAGAAAAGGCACCGGAACTTATTGTTGTGACCAGATCATCGGAACTTATTGCAACTGATGGCAAACCTGAATATGCTTCCATTGACAGCACAAAAATGCTTTACGTTTCTAACACATCAGATGATATCATAATGAATATTGAAACACAGGAACATTATATATTGCTGGCAGGAAGATGGTTTAAATCAAAATCGCTGGAAGATGGCAGTTGGACATTTGTTGAGCCGGACAACCTGCCTGAAGATTTTTCCAAAATACCGGAAGACTCCGAAATTGCTGATGTAAGAGCTAGTGTTCCGGGCACTTTGGAAGCTCAGGATGCTTTGCTGGAACAGGCAATTCCACAAACTGCTACTGTTGACAGAAAGACTACTACTGTAGATGTTAAATGGGATGGTGATCCGAAATTTGAAAAGATAAAAGATACTGATGTCTCAGTAGCAAAAAACAGTGACAAGACAGTTTTACTTATCAAAACCAAATATTATTGTGTTGATGATGGGATCTGGTTTGTAGCAGATAAACCCGATGGCCCCTGGGCAGTTAGTGATGTCCGTCCTGATGAAGTTGACAAAATCCCTCCTGATTCGGAAGCTTACAATGTTAAATATGTTTATGTATATGAATCGACACCGGAAGTGGTTTATGTGGGCTATTTACCAGGATATAACTGGTCGTTTGCTTATAATGGATGTGTGGTTTACGGAACTGGCTATTACTATCAGCCCTGGTACTACCACTACTACTATCCGCGGCCTGTAACATGGGGTTTTGGTGTACACTGGAATCCATACATAGGTTGGGGGTTCTCCTTTGGAATCAGTTATGGATGGGTTGGTTGGGGATTTCATCCTTATGGTAGCTGGTGGGGGCCAAGAGGTTATTATCCCGGCTATCGACATGGATATCATCACGGCTACCGCAGTGGCTACAGACAAGGAGCAAGAGCCGGGTATTATGCCGGCCAACGAAATGCACACAATAATGTATATCGTAATCGTGCTTCCGGCGTTCAAACCAGGACACCCCAAACAAGAGACCTGAATTCAAAAACGCGCCCTTCTACAAGGCCAAATAATGTATATGCTGATAAAAAGGGAAATGTTTACCAACGTGATAACAATGGCAATTGGAATCAAAAAAACAACAGCAATCCCTCTACACGTCCGGCTCAAAAACCATCGCAAAAGCCTGCTCAGAAACCAACTACTAAACCTGCTCAGAAGCCATCACAAAACCCTTCAACAAAACCGGCAACACGCCCACAACAGAGTCCATCAGTTTCACAACAACAAAGACAGCAGTTAGACCGATCGCATCAGAATCGCAGCCATGGGAATACAAATTACAACCGTTCTCAGTCTTACGGAGGAGCAAGAGGAGGAGCACGTTCTGGTGGAGGAAGAAGACGTTAAAAGACACTTTACAATAACAGAACAATTACTTGGTTATCAAATTAATAAAGCACTATAAAGATAACTTACGAAAAAGACATTACTCCTTCACAACATACCGATTATACAATTTTAAACTAATTGCTGCGACTATCCCGATAGCGAAAATTACAATCCAGATATATGATGGATGATAATTATTCCAAAGATAATCTGTTAGCTGTTTATCAGTCATATCCATCATTCCGGCAGCTTCATGAAAAAATTCGTTATGCGAAAGACCTGAATCTATTGTCAATCCTTTTTTTTCAATCTCCTTCAACAAAATACTATGCTTGTCTGACATTGCCTGATAAACATTTCCTGATATAATACCGGCAAAAATATTACCGATAAATACAGGAATAAATGAATAGCCCATATATAGAGCTTTCTTGTCGGGCGAGGCAATCTTCCCGATATATTCAGTTATCTTTGGTGAAGCGGTCATCTCCCCAACTGCAAATATGAATAGTGCCACCATAATGAACATAACATTCTGTGTCATCAATGTCAGTGCCATACCCAAAGAGCTGATTATAAAGCCTGTGAACATTGTATTCAGAGGTTTCCATCTCATTACGACAGAAGATATTACAATCTGAAATAGGATGATGAACATAGCATCAAAGTTGGTAATAAACTCAGCCTGCATTTGCCCCCCTTCACCGTAATTTTCAGCTACAAAAGGAACATAGGTCTGGAAGAAATGATACATCGTAGATGTGTCAACCCATTGCACTATAAAAACAGGTAATGTAAAAAACAACTGATTATACATCGTCCAGAAGCCAGCAACAATTATCAGGAAAATTACGAACTTAAAATCGGTTAGAACAAGCCCGATATTTTTGAAGATGTGAGCAATAGATTCCATAAATGTTTCATCAGACTTTGTCCTGTCAGGCTCTTTATAAAAGAAAAGTAAAATAAAATTCAACGCAATAATACCGGCTGAAATATGAAACACCATATCGTAAGAGGCACTTTTAAATAACAGTGTCACCATAGGTCCCAAAAAGGCTCCAAGGTTCACCATCATATAAAAAACACCAAAGCCAATAGATGAATTACCATCATTTGTAGTTTTAGCAATAGTCGCTGAAATAACAGGTTTAAACAGCGCAGCACCAAGTGCCAGATAGAGATACATAAGAAATACACCCGTAAAAGTATTGAACATCGGCAGGAAAATAAATGCAGTAGTATAAATTAAAAACGCAACTATCAAAACCCTTTTGTATCCATATTTATCTGCAATTGAACCTGTAATTACAGGCAAAAAATATAATATTCCGGTTCCTATCCCCATTATCATGCCCTTTTGCGCCTGCGAAAACTCCAGTCCACCCACATCAGATGATCCGGTCAGATAATTCGCAAAAAGCATAAAAAAACCATACCATGCCCACCTTTCAAAAAGTTCTATTGTATTGGCAACCCAGAAAGTTCGTGGAAACGATTTAAATGTTTTAACAACTGACATATTTCATTTTTGGGCCAAAGATATAAAAAGATGTTGGAATTTGATTTTAGGTTTTCTGATTAATCGACAAAACCTTTCAGGTGGATGCAGGCCTTGGGCTGTTGAGCTCCCGAATGGTTGTATTTTTGAATCGGCAATCTTCAGTCGGCAGTATGTACGGAGGTTCAACCGATTTAGCAGATTCAACAATTTTAACATTAAACCCAACATTTCCAACAAAACCACAACCGGAAACAAAATCTTCTTATCTTTGGGCCAACAAATAACTAATGTTAATATTATGAAAAAGTATTTTACAATTCTATTTGCACTTATCGCATACACATCCATTTCGCAAGACTCATTATATTACCCTGTTGACATTGTTTATAATGAAGTAGCTAAAGAGTATTACGTTTCAAACTGGGCTGATACCATACCAGGATATATACTTAAACTTGACTCAATCGGAGAAATCCAAAACGTATTTGTAACCGGACTGACATATCCCGGTGGCCTTTGCCTTATTGACAATATTCTTTACGTTGATGATAATTCCGACCTTTATAATGGCTCGCTTCCCTCCTACCTTAAGGGCTACGACATCAACACAGGTGAACAGATACTCAATGTTCAGATATCGTCAAATGGGACTTACCTTGATTTGATGGATACCGATAACAATGGGTTTTTGTACATTGGGGATACAGAAAAACAAAAAATATATAAGTTCAATCTGGAGACCTACGAAATTAGTGACTTTATGACTGACTTAAACAATCCTTACGGAGTTTTTTATGATTATATTTCCGACAGGATTATCTACACAAGTAGCTCATCCTCAATATCCTATTTAAGGGCAGTAAATACTGACGGCACAGGCGATGAAGCAATTTTTTATACTACAGGGTATCTCGAAGGAATTGCAATGGCAGAAAACGGCGATTTTTTCGTATCAAGTTGGGGAACACCTGATGGAGCCTGGGGCAACGAACCGGTTTACAAATCATCTCATAACCTGGATTGGAAGCTTGTTTTATCAGCCGATAATAATCGTCCTTACGGGATGGCTATTGGTAAAGACAACCATCTGGCAGTTTGCAACTGGGGTGCCAATGAAATTAAATTCTACGATCTGTCATTATATTCAGTGAATGAAAATCTGGCAAACAACAAAGTAAAACTGTACCCAAATCCATCAAACGGAAAATTCAAAATCGAACTTGAGGATATTGCTTCTAACAATGTGGAAATATTCATTTTCGACCTGCCCGGGAGATTAGTTTACTCCGAGAGTGTTAATATCTATTCAAACGAGCTTAATAAAGAGTTACGACTATCGCTCAAAACAGGTGCATATATCGTTAAAATCAAAGACGGCATGAATATTTATACTAAAAAGCTAATGATAAATTAACCGCGCAATACTACCTTTCCGGCAGACATTGACTTTATATAAGTTCTAATAGCACTGACAATATCATCAAGGGAAAAACTGCTTTGTATTTTAGTGGTTAGGTCGCCGGCAATAATCATATTTTGTATTTCATTAGCTACTTCCTGAAATTCATCCCTGTTTTTTACAGCAATCCATTTATTCAGATCAAAACCATAAAGCTTTTTGTTTCCAAAAATAATTTCCAGAGAATCAATCCCTGCTATATCCGAACCAGACAGTCCGCCATACAATACTACATCAGAACCAACAGGCATATTATTAATAAGCACTCCGGTTATCTCCCCACCAACCGCATCAAAAGCCATTAGCGCATTCAACTCATGCGACAATTCTTTAAGCTGCTTTGCAAAACCCTCTTCAGCAGAATTCAATACAAACTCCTCTCCTGCTGATTTCAAATTCTCAACTTGCTCCTGTTTTCTAACAATATTTATGACCTTAACACCTTCCATTCTTGCAAAAACTCTGACAGACTCAGCAACCTGGCCACTTGCCGCATTTTGCACTATTGAATCACAACCCTTCTCCTTTGCGATATCAAAAAGCGCATAAGCTGTGAATGGATTTATTGAAAGACAGGCAGCCTGTTCGATAGCCAATTCATCTTTTATCACGATACAATTATCTGCATTTGTGATAAAATATTCAGCCCAGGTGCCATCATTATCACCCTGCACAAAACAGCTTACTCTTTTCCCTATCAGGCCCTTCACATTGGGATTAGCATCCTCAACAATTCCCGCACCTTCAAATCCCGGAACAGCAGGCATTGGTTTATCCACATTATACTCTCCTCTAATGAAGGCTATGTCAGATGGATTTATTGGTGCTGCCTCCATTTTTATTAAAACATCGTTGGGCTTCAGATCATGTAATTTACGCTCGCCCGTTTTCAATCCTATTATCGCCCTGATAATATTACGATTATATGCAGGCAGAATTACTGATTTTGTTTTTTTCATTTGATAATATTTTTATAGCAATTTCTGTTTATGTACTGTTCTGCACTTTTGTTCCATTTGCCCCTCACCTTTATCCTCTCCCTCAGGAGAGGAATGAAATAATTATAAATGTAAACAGTATATTCAAGAACTACTTTTGCAATTAAAAAATACTCCCTTGTAAGGGCTCTTTCCTCTCCTTTTTCAACATCTGTAGTTTTGAAGGACAGTGAAGACATCTATCATAAGCCGGCTTCTTCCCTCTCCTTGAGGAGTTCCGATAGCTATC
>JAOZLR010000047.1:6439-12373 GCA_029934735.1 Bacteroidales bacterium | reverse complement strand
TAGCTTCTACATTAATATCCCATCTGTCACTCAATCTAAAATCTATTCCCAGACCTACAGGAAAAACACCTTCAGTCGTTCCATCTTCACCCCAGGCTTTTTCTGCTTTATCAGGAATATCAAGTTGATCTCCTAATTTATTTCGTTCATCGTTGGGATCCTGATTCCAAACCTTTGGTTTAAAATTTATCATTCCAATACCAACCAAACCATAAATATTTACCAATCTTGGTTTGTACCCTCCAAATAAATTTGAAAAGCTAACGGTCGCACCAAGAAATCCTTCCATAAAGTCTGTTTCAAAAATCTTTTTCTTGGTATCTACACCACTATACCCCTGCATTTTACCCATATCTCCATTAATGAATATGCCAAAAACAGGACTTATATGCTTTCCTAATCGCAATCCGCCGGCAACATTCATATTTTGTGCGCTTAAAGCATCAAATCCAAAATCCCCGGCCTGGATATCTCCAAATGCTTGTGTAATTCCAAAATGTCCGTTTAAATACCACTGATAATGAAGCTTATCACTTCCATCAAGCCTGTTGGCATTTTGCGCAAAGGCAGTACTCACTAATCCGAATAGGAGCGCTACCGTAAATACTCTTAATACAATCTGATAATTTTTTTTCATAATGGTAAGTTTTTCTCTATTATTACTTTTCAATAATTTTCAAAAATATGAAACTTTTAAATGCTATTCTACGTTAATACAATTTATTATTAATATTCAGTTGTTGGTAACTTCTGTTTTTTTATTCACAATGCTATAACATTTATAGTTGTTGCATTGTTCAAAAGATTATGCAAATATTGCAAAAAAATTGACACAAAGTCAAGTTTTTTTTCAAAAAAATAATGTCAATATTTATGCCAGCACACTCAATCCCTGCTAAACAATGACTTACGTCATTTTAGGGCTACCTTTCTATTTCTAATTATGAAATTATGCATCCCATTGTGGGAACAAATATAATCAAAAAAAGTTTAAAAATCACAAAAAAATAAAAAAATTCTTTAAAAAGCTATTATTTCAACTCCTCAGATTAAAAAGTTATGGTATGAATACCTTCATTATAATCAGAATTTAATAAGTTTTTTAATTTAGCATAATCACTTTGACTGCCTACAAAATCAAGATTTACAGTCTCCACAATTATAATCCTAAATCCTTTCATTGTTTTAAAATATTCCAGATAACCCGACTGGATTTTCTCAAGATATGAAAATTCAATTTCCTTTTCATAATCCCTGCCCCTGTTCAAGATATTTTGCTTTAGTTGTCTGACATTATTATAAAGATATAATATAAGGTCTGGTTTGGGCAGTGCAGAATTTATTATTCCAAAAAGTCTGGAATACAATGCATACTCATCGTTTTGGAGAGTCTTCCTGGCAAATATCAACGATTTATCGATAAAATAATCGGCAATAATGAAACTTCTAAACATATCACTTCTTGACAATTCGTCTTTTAATTGCTGATACCTTTCAGCAAGAAATGACATTTCAAGAGGAAAAGCATATTTATCAGGATCTTTATAGAATTTAGGCAGAAATGAATTATCAGCAAAACGCTCAAGAATAAGTCTGGCATTGTAATCTGCGGCAATCATCTTTGCCAGAGAAGTTTTGCCTGCTCCGATATTACCTTCAATGGCAATATAGTTATATTTCATCTCACGTGTCATTATCTGATTTCAGTTTTTTCAATCAGCACAACTTTTGAAGTATCAGAACACTCTTCAGCAAGAACATCCAACCGTTCGTTTAAAACGGGATGAATATAATCTCCGGCAATTTCAGCCAAAGGCAACAGGGTAAATCTTCGTTCATGCAGTCGTGGGTGTGGAATAACCAGATCGCTTTCATTAACCATTAAATCATCATAAAAAAGAATATCTATATCCATTGTTCTGGCTTCATATCCAGTTGAAAATCTTTCCCTGCCCAATTGAGCTTCAATTTTGTGAATCTCACCAAGTATTTCATTTGGTGACAAAGCGGAATCAACAATAACAACCTGATTAAGAAACGGCAAATCGCTCGAAAAACCCCATGGGTCAGTCTCATACACTGAAGAATACTTGATTATCCGGCCTATTTTTGTTTCAATCAGAATGCAAGCATCGGCAAGCAGATTACTCCTGTCACCCATATTTCCACCAATAAGAAGTAATGCTCTGCTCATATAATCAACTTTGAAAGCGCAAAAGTACAATTATGAATCCTATTTCCAACCTGTTTTTTAAAATATCAACATTGAAATTATTTTTCTGGCATTTTTAATAATTCTCTTTTTGCTAATAGCCAAATTTTTACTATTATTGCATTCAAAATATTAATATTACTTCTATGAAAGATTTCTTTAAATTTATGTTTGCATCGATGGTCGGTTTTATCCTGACATCAATAATCATTATTTTTCTGTTTTTCTCTTTTATCATGGCTATGGTTTCGATGACAAAAACAGAAGAAGTTGTTGTTAATAATAACTCTGTTTTGCATCTGAAGCTTGACTATGACATTCCTGACAGAACTCCTAACAGCCCTTTTAACATTTCAGCTATGGGCGATTTAAAACCAATCGCCGGACTAAATGATATTCTTAAAAGCATTAAGAATGCAAAAGATGACAGCAGGATATTGGGTATTTATCTTGATATGTTCAGTGTTCCTTCTGGTTTTGCAACGATTACAGAAATACGGGAAGCTCTGGATGATTTCAAGGAAAGTGGGAAGTTTATTTATGCATACGGAAATATTTTTGATCAAAGAGCTTTTTATCTTGCAACAATTGCTGATAAAATATATGCAAATCAAGAAGGGTTTATAGATTTTCATGGACTTAGTATCCAGACTTCCTTCATTAAAGGCCTTTTAGACAAACTTGATATTGATGTTCAGATCATTCGTCACGGAAAATTCAAAAGTGCAGTAGAACCTCTGATGCTTAATAAGATGAGCGATCCAAGCAGAGAACAGACTCAGGCATTTGTATCTTCTATCTGGGATGATGTAATTGAGTTAATCTCGCAATCAAGGAACATCAGTATCGGCAGGTTAAATGAAATTGCTGATGGGCTGCTTGCTCAGACAACTGAAGATGCTTACAATTTCGGGATGGTTGATTCTGTTATTTATAAAGACCAGTTTCTTGATATTCTTGCAAAAAAACTTGATATATCAACTGTCAGTGTTAATAATTTAATTAGTATCAATAAATATAAAAATGCAAAGATTAAAACCGGAAAGAAAAGAAGCAAGAATAAAATTGCTGTGGTCTTTGCTTCCGGAGATATAGTGCAAGGAGGTGGTAATGATGGAATTAGTTCAGAGCGTTTTGCAAAAACAATCAGGGATGCCAGGCTTGATAATTCCATTAAGGCTATAGTTCTTAGGGTAAATTCGCCGGGCGGTGACGGACTTGCTTCAGATATTATTTTAAGAGAAGTTAAGCTGGCGAAAAAGGCGAAACCAGTTATCGTTTCGATGGGAAATGTAGCAGCTTCAGGTGGATATTACATCGCTTGCGGTGCGGATTATATTATTGCAGAACCAACTACCATTACAGGGTCAATAGGTGTTTTCGGTCTAATCCCGAATATGGAGAAGTTTTTTAATAACAAACTGGGGATTACTTTCGATGGAGTGAAAACAAATAGTAACTCTGATTATATGACAATTACAAAACCTTTAACTCCTTATCAAAGAAACGTAATTCAAGCGATGGTTGACAGGTTTTACAATACGTTTATCGCCCATGTTGCCGAAGGCCGTAATATGACAACAACGCAGGTTGATTCGATCGGTCAGGGACGTGTATGGAGCGGAACAGATGCTCTCCAGTTGGGATTAGTTGATGAATTAGGGAACCTTGAAACTGCTGTTAATAAAGCTAAAGAGCTGGCTGAACTTGAGGATTACAGAATAACGGAACTTCCAATACTGAAAGATCCCTGGCTGCAACTAATGGAAGATTTTATGGGCCAGACAAGGCAGTCGATGATAAAAAGTGAGTTAGGTGAATTCTACAAATATTACGGCTATATGAAGACAGTTACAAAAATGGAGGGAGTTCAGGCGAGAATGCCGTTTTTTATTGAAATAAATTAAGGTTAGAGAAAAACAATTTCTGAAATAACTTCGCTGCCAACTGATTTATTGAGCATTTTAATAAGTTTGGTTCTTGCGTAAAGAAGCTCATTTTTCAAAGCATCGGAATCAAGTTTTACATATAGCTTATTACCTTTTACAAATAGTTTTTCAGTATGCTTGCTGATAAGCTCGCCGGTTACTTCACCCCAGCATTTTACCAGACGAGCCTGGTTCAACTTATCCTCAAGATGGTAAGTCTTTATTAATTCTTGAATGGCCTCTCCCAATGTTTGATCATTTGACTTTTTCAATTATAATTGCTTTTTAATTGCTAAAACAAAATTACTCTTATACAACCACCGCCGTACCGTCAACGACATTAAAAATCTTATGGTCAATATTTACCTGAATGAAAATATTTTCAATTCTTTCCTTTTGCGTATCTGTGATAAAAATCTGACCAAAACTATTTTCGCTCACAAGTTGTATTAATTTTTTCACACGGTTTTCATCCAGCTTATCAAAAATATCATCAAGCAGCAGTACCGGTTTAAATCCCTTAATGTCTCTTGTATATTCAAACTGTGCCAGTTTAATTGCAACAACATACGATTTTTGCTGGCCCTGTGACCCAAATCTCTTTAACGGATATCCGTTAATCTGCATCAATAGATCATCTTTATGAATTCCAACTGTAGTATATCTCACCTGCCTGTCCCTTTCAACCGAGTTTATCAACAACTCCTCCAACGATCGGTCATGAATTTGCGAGTCATAGACAATCGTCACTTTTTCTCTCCCACCTGAGATAAAATCGAAATATTGCTGAAAAAGCGGCAAAAAATCATTTAAAAACTCTTTCCGCTTTGAATATATCTTCTCACCTAGTGAAGCAAGTTTATTGCTCCAAATCTCAAGCGAAGCAGCATCAAAATAATTATTTTCTGCAAATCTTTTTAACAGCGCATTTCTTTGCTGCAATGCCTTATTATAATTTATCAGGTTATCAAGATAAACCTTATCAAACTGTGAAATAACAGAATCAATATACTTGCGACGCACCTCGCTACCTTCATTTATCAGGTCTCTGTCGTATGGCGAAATCATAACAAGGGGATACAGCCCAATATGGTCAGCAAGTCGCTCATATTCCTTATCATTCAGTTTAAAAACTTTTCTATGTCCACGCTTTTGGACAACTGACAATTTATCTCCTCCGTTATTGTTTTTATGATAAGTTCCGTGAACTGCAAAAAAAGGCTCATCATGTTTAATGTTCTGCGTATCGGAAGGGTTGAAATAACTTTTGCAAAATGAGATATAATAAATAGCATCAAGAATATTGGTCTTACCAACACCATTATCACCAATAAAGCAGTTTATCTTGGAAGAAAAGTCAAACTCCGCTTCCGCATAGTTTTTAAAATTTATTAGTGTTAATTTCTTAAGATACATATTGTCAAACTCAAAATACAATCCCGAAACTTCGGGGCAAATAAATTCCAAAAGTACAAATATTCAAATACAAAACGGATTTCACAAAGCATTTGTAACAGACTTGTTTCATTTTACGGCAGGATTTGTAAATTCTGCATAATTTAGTTCGGGATTATTCCATCAAATGAAGCTTCAGCAAAGTCTGAGCCTTCGCACATGTTTATTTTAAATCCCGAACATCGCTATGAAAATTAAGCACACAGTTTTATCCTTTTAACCTTTCATATTGTCAGGATTCTGTCTTGTGTCAAAAATATCCGTAATGTATATATATTGATCTACTATTCTGTAAATAATCTTATAATTTCCTTTAATAATCCTCCGATGTTTTAAACC
>JAOZLR010000047.1:0-6339 GCA_029934735.1 Bacteroidales bacterium | reverse complement strand
CTATTCTGTAAATAATCTTATAATTTCCTTTAATAATCCTCCGATGTTTTAAACCCAGATGTTCAAGGTAAATTTCCTTCTGACCAATATATGGATTTTCCAACAGAGATTCGGCTGCTCCAATAATTCCATCTCTTATTTCCATCAATTTCAGATGTAAAACTTCAGAAGAAATAAAAGATAGGGCTTCCTCAAAACTTTCAAGAGCTTGTTCAGTGTACAACAACTTCATTTAACAATACTGTTTGTTCTTTCGATCACTTCCTGTTTTGTTAATAATCTGCCGGCATTAATATCATCCTCCGACATTTTGGCTCTTTCCGTTAATTTGTATTTCAAAACCGGGTTAAGGCTGGTTTTCTGAAGTAACGTATAAATGGCCTCAAGCACACTTATATCATCCTGCTGATCTATCATCTTTTGTAACTGCGATTTTATTACAACTGTGTCCATCGTTAATTAGTTTTAATATACAAAAACATTAGTTCATATAAAATTTTATATTGTGGGGTAAAGATAGGTATTTTTATTGAATTTTTAATGGAATTCCTGCATATATTTAATTCGGAATTATTCCATCAGACGAAGCTTTAGCAAAGTCTGAGCCTGCGCTAATAAAAAACAACGTTATACCGAAAGAAATCAGGTTTACAAAAAAGCAAACTTGATTAACTTAATGCAAGGAGATTTTCCTGATTTTATCTGCAACTTTCTCCATCAGCCATTCAGGAGTGGATGTTGCTCCACTAATTCCCACACTTTGTACATCATTAAACCATTCCTTTACTAATTCTGCAGGAGATGAAACGTGGTAACTTTTATCATTTGCCAATTTACATATATTATACAGATATTTGCCGTTGGAACTATTTTTCCCGCTAACGAAAATAATAATATCATTATTACTGCAAAACTCCTTCAGGTCATCAGCCCGACCGGAAACCAATCGGCATACAGTGTTATAATGTATAAAATCTCCGGAGTTGTTTTGTTCTTCATATTTATCTCTAAAGAATGATACAAGTTCCTCGTACTGCTGAAGGCTTTTAGTTGTTTGCGAAAAAAGTCGCAATGGCTTTTCGAAATTCATATTCCTGGCATCTTCAATATTCTCAAGAATAATTGCCATATATCCGGTTTGTCCGGCAAGGCCGACAACTTCCGGATGATTTTTTTTACCGAATATTGCAACCTGCCCTCCTACTTTTTCCATTTCATCAAAAGCACGCTTAACTCTCTTTTGAAGTTTAATGACGATAGGACAGGTAGCATCAATTATCTTTAGGTTATTATCTTTTGCGATTTTATATGTTTCCGGTGGTTCGCCATGAGCTCTAATCAGAACTTTTGTCCTGCTGGCTTTTTTAAGATATGAATGATTAATGGTTTCCATTCCTTTAGAACTAAGCCTGCTTATCTCCTCCTCATTATGAACAATTTGTCCCAGACTGTAAAGATGTCCGGAATCGGAAAGCTCCTGCTCAGCAACCTCAATTGCTTTCTCAACTCCAAAGCAGAATCCGGAACCAGAATCAATTGTTATATTCATAAAATTCAGGAATTAATTTCTCTTTCTTTTAAAATCTGAAAGATTGGTTGTAATAGTAATATAATTTGGAGAGCCGCTAAGGTGATAGGTTGATCTGGCATAACTAAAATAAAATTTAGAAATCCTGAATGCAAGTCCCCATGAAAAGCCAACCATTGCAGTTTTTGAAACAACTTTTAGCTCCTGTCTTCTTTGATAATTATAGCCTCCTCTTAAACTGATATTCTTTCCAATAAACAATTCGCCACCAATCACTATATGCCTCATAAAATTATCAGCAAAATCCTCAAATCCATTTTTTGAAATTACTTCTCCTGTTATAGGATCTGTATTGTTATTGTTGGGATCATCATAGCTCAAATCCCATTTTTCGATATGGTTATATAATATTGAATATCTGAATGGAAGGTGTTTTAACCGGTTTGAAATTCCTGCCTGCAATTCAAAAGGAAACGGTTCAACTTTCTCACCAGAATATGTTGTAATCTGCCTCCCAATATCCCGCGCAATCAATGATGCTGTGAATAACCGATTAGGGCTATTATAACTCCCGGCAACATCAACACCCATACCGAAAGAGTTATATGATTCGAGTGATGAATAAATTAATTTTAAATTTGCTCCTATTGAAAATAGTGAATCAAGCTGCCGTCCCCAGCCAATTGTAAGAGCCGATTCTCCGGCATAAAACTGCCCTGACCGTGCCCCTGTTTCATCAGCATAATCAAATTTTCCGTAGCTGACATATTTCATAGAAGCGATGAAACTGCCCACATTGTTGAATGTTTTTGAATATGTTGCGGTTCCATAATTAACATCAGAAAAGAAATCAACATAAGCAACACCAAGTTTACCACTCATTCCGGGAGTTATTAGCGAAGGATTTGAAGGTGCAAGATTCAGGTCATCATCCTTAATTGTAAGGAAATCGCTACCCATTGCTGCAATTCTTGCCGAAGTTGTAAGATTAAGGAAAGAATATGTTTCATCCCCTCCAATCTGGGCATAGGAATAGTTATAAAAAATTGAAATTATTGCTATCAGAATTGTAAAACCTTTTTTCACAAAATAGGTGTATTAAAGTGTAAATAATTTTTTATTCGGTAAAGATAAACTGAAAACGAAATCTTTTAAAAATTATTATTAAGAAAAAAAGTTAAATATTTGTTAAACCCGTTTCTATGGATATAATAAAAAAAACATCCCGCCTGAAAGCGGGATGTTTTATAAATTATTTTATAGCATCAACGATTGCCTTAAAGGCGTCTGGATGGTTCATTGCCAAATCGGCAAGTGCCTTCCTGTTCAGTTCGATACCTTTTTTATGTATCAGACCCATAAACTCGGAATATGACATTCCATACTGGCGGACTGCTGCATTGATCCTCTGGATCCAGAGTCCTCTGAAGTTTCTCTTTTTTACTCGTCTGTCGCGGTATGCATACACCTGGCCTTTTTCGTATGCATTTTTGGCCACCGTCCAAACATTTTTCCGTCTTCCAAACTGGCCTTTGACCTTTTTGAAGACTTTTTTCTTTCTTTGTTTTGCTGCTACAACATTTACTGAGCGTGGCATAATTTTTAGATTTTTTTTGCTTTAGCGTCCCAATTTATAGGGAACTTTATGAGCTAAAGTCAAGTTAAACATTTAATTAATTTTACTTTGCAAGCAATTCTCTTACATTTTTGGCATCTGCCTTGTCAACAATTGTGAAATAGCCGAGATTACGTTTTTGCTTTTTCGTCTTTTTCGTCAAAATATGACTTTTGTAAGCATGCTTCCTTTTTAATTTCCCTGAGCCGGTAAAAGAGAATCTCTTTTTAGCACCCGACTTCGTCTTCATCTTTGGCATTATTTATCTATTTTAATTAGTAAGTTACTTTTTAATACTACTTTTTGGGAGCAAGTATCATAATCATCCTTTTTCCTTCAAGCTTGGGTAGCCGTTCAACCTTACAAAACTCTTCCAACTCCTGGGCAAACCTCAACAGGATAATCTCCCCCTTTTCTTTATAAATAATAGAACGTCCTCTAAAGAAAACATCAACTTTCACCTTTGCACCCTCCTCAAGAAACTTCTGAGCATGTTTTAATTTGAAATTAAAATCATGATCATCGGTATTTGGTCCCAGTCTGATCTCCTTTACAACAACCTTGGCTGTTTTAGCATTAATCTCTTTTTGCTTCTTCTTCCTGTCATAAAGAAACTTCCTGTAATCAATTACCTTACATACAGGTGGATTTGCAGTAGGAGAGATCTCAACGAGATCAAGCTCCTGCTCATCGGCCATTTTTATTGCTTCACGAAGCTGATAAATTCCAATTTCCACATTTTCACCGACAAGCCTAACCATAGGCGCAGTAATACGATGATTCACCTTAAAAGGCTCCTCTTTTCTTCGGAAATTCCGTCGCTGGTATCTTTTAACTTGTTTTGCTATTTTTCGTTCCTCCGTACTTTAATTTTAACTAATAACCGTTAATTGTATATTTTGTTGCAATTATTTATTAATCTCTTTTTCAACCTCATCATTAATCAAATCAACAAATTCCTGAATTGATAATGTACCTATATCACCTTTACCTTGTCTCCTGACCGATACAAGACCTTGACCCTCTTCCTTTTCCCCAACAATCAACATATATGGAATTCGTTTCAGTTCAGCATCCCGAATCTTTTTCCCTGTCTTCTCACTTCTACTATCAATCTGGGCGCGAATTTCGGAATTATTCAGCAATTTCAAAACTTTTTCTGCATATTTTTGATATTTTTCACTGATTGGCAAGATAATAGCCTGCTCAGGAGTGAGCCAAAGCGGGAATTTACCTTCGGTATGTTCAATTAAAACCGCTACAAATCTTTCCATTGACCCAAACGGCGCCCTGTGTATCATAACAGGCCTGTGCTTTTCATTGTCAGCGCCAACATACTCAAGTTCAAAACGTTCAGGAAGATTATAATCAACCTGAATGGTTCCCAACTGCCATTTTCTTCCAAGTGCATCCTTTACCATAAAGTCCATCTTCGGTCCGTAAAATGCTGCTTCGCCATATTCGACAATTGTATTGAGACCGGTTTCCTCTGCAACTTCCAAAATTGCCCTTTCAGCCTTCTCCCAATTCTCATCCGTTCCTATATACTTTTCTGTATCATCCGGATCGCGTAATGATATCTGAACAGTAAAGTCTTTAAAATCAAGTGCAGAAAATATTTTCATTACGATTGCCATAACAGCCTTAAACTCATCCTTCACCTGGTCAGGAGTACAGAAGATATGTGCATCATCCTGAGTAAAACCTCTCACACGTGTCAATCCGTGAAGCTCACCACTTTGCTCATAACGGTAAACAGTACCGAATTCAGCATACCGGATAGGCAAGTCGCGATATGAATGCGGCTTTGAGCTGTAAATCTCACAATGATGAGGGCAGTTCATCGGTTTCAGAAAGAACTCTTCTCCTTCTATGGGAGTAGAAATCGGCCTGAATGAATCCTCACCGTATTTGTCATAATGACCAGAAGTCTTGTAAAGCTCAACTTTCCCGATATGCGGAGTGATAACCGGCTCGTAACCTGCTTCACGCTGAACTTTTTTCAAAAAATTCTCTAACCGCTCACGCAATTGTGCACCTTTTGGTAACCATAATGGAAGCCCTGCTCCTACCCTTTGCGAAAAAGTAAAAAGCTCAAGCTCTTTTCCTATTTTACGATGATCTCTTTTCTTAGCCTCTTCAAGTCTGACAAGAAACTCATCAAGTTCCTTTTTCTTTGGAAAAGTAATACCATACAACCTTGTTAGCTGCTTTCTATTTTCATCGCCACGCCAGTAAGCACCGGCAACACTTAAAATCTTAACTGCTTTAATTCCACCAGTATTGGGAACATGTGGTCCGCGACACAAATCAGTAAAATTACCCGATTCATAAAAAGTTATCTCGCCATCCTCCAACTCATTAATAAGCTCAAGCTTATACTCATCACCTTTTTCGGTAAAATATTTTATTGCATCCTCTTTTGAAACCTCTTTACGGACAAACTCCTGCTTTTGACGGGCCAGCTCAAGCATTTTATCCTCAATCTTTTTAAAATCATTTTCAGAGATTACTTTGTCGCCCAGGTCAATATCATAATAAAACCCGTTCTCAATATCAGGGCCAATCCCAAATTTTGCTCCCGGATAAAGAGCCTCAACAGCCTCTGCCATAAGATGTGCAGATGAGTGCCACATTGTTGATTTCCCCTCATTGTCATTCCATGTAAACAGTTGCAATTCAGCATCTCTATTGATTGGCCTTGTCGCATCCACAACCTCGCCATCTACCTTTGCTGACACCACATTGCGCGCAAGTCCCTCGCTAATGCTTTTTGCGATATCAAGCGCAGTTACTCCCTCTTCATACTGCCTTACTGTTTTATCTGGAAATGTTATACTTATCATATCAACTACTATTCAAAAAAATTGGGTGCAAAAGTACAGAAAAGATTTAGATGAATTACAAGAGTTTTTTATTCAATACAGATAAATTGCAGGACTTAATGTCTTTTTAGGGTGTGCGAGTCTAAACCATTGAATTAAAATCTTGTAATATTTATCCCATCTGTTCTGGATTTCCGAATCCCGAACTTAACAGCTCTGAATTTTCAATCCGAAATACTATGAGATTGAATTTATCATTCAGTTTCAGGGGATTGTAAATCCCAATTTATTAACTTTCGGATAAAGCCAACGCTAATGACATCGCTGAAATCCGAAAGAGCCCGCGTAAGTTCAACTTAGTAATTCAATTT
>JAOZLR010000294.1 GCA_029934735.1 Bacteroidales bacterium | reverse complement strand
GCATTGAACTACGGTACATATCTAATGGTCAGGCAAACGGAAGAACCCGAGATAAAATTTGCATCGGTCAATTTCGATTATAAGGCTTTTATCTTTCCCGAAGACCTTGACAACAAACATAACGGCGAATGGGTTGATTATCCGCTCGGAGTGATTGACCAGTTGAAGAAAATGGGAATAAACCCTTCCGGCCTTGAACTGATGTACAGTGGAGATATTCCAAATGGCGCCGGACTTTCATCATCCGCATCTATTGAACTGGTTACAGCTTTTGTGCTTAATACTCTTTACGAAAAAGAGATTCCTATGATTGACCTGATTAAGATTTCTCAAAAAGCTGAGAATGAATTCGTGGGAATGAACTGCGGAATTATGGATCAGTTTGCAGTAGGAATGGGAAAGAAAAACGCTGCTCTGTTTCTGAATTGCGACACACTTGATTATGATCTTGTTCCGGTAAAATTGGGTGATTACCGTTTGATGATTGTTAATACAAACAAAAGAAGAGGACTGACTGATTCAAAATACAATGAACGAAGAGCCGAGTGTGAAAAAGCTGTTGAATATATTAGTAAGAATAAAAAAATAAGAAATCTGAGCGAGTTAAGCCTGACTGAATTTGAGAAACTTCAAAGTCTGATACCTGATGAGATTGTACGTAAGCGTGCAAACCATGTAATTTCCGAAAATGCCAGGGTGCTTGAGGCTATACCAGCTTTAAAGAGTGGTGATCTGATAAGATTCGGGGAGCTTATGAATGAGTCACACGACTCATTACGTGATGACTATGACGTTACTGGCATTGAACTGGATACTCTCGTTGAGGAGGCAAGAGAAATACCCGGCTGTATCGGATCCAGAATGACAGGTGCTGGTTTTGGAGGTTGTACGGTAAGTCTTGTTCATAAAGACAGTATTGAGAATTTTATTGAAACTGTTGGTAAAAACTATTTCGACAGAGTTGGTCTGAACCCAATTTTTTATCAACCGGAAATAGGTGATGGGCCGAAAGAAATAACAATTAACAAATAACAAATACGAATTAGGTTTTAAATGCCACAGATTCATAGATTGGCAACTTCAATTGTGTAACAGAAGATTATAGAACTGTATGTATTCTTTAACGGTAAGAGTTTTTTGAGTTTTGAAATTCTAAATTTGAATTTTATTTGTGTTTTGAGTTTTGGATATTGATTTTTATTTGAATTTTGTAATTTGAGTTTTGATAATTTAATGTATGCAACTATGGTTTCACAATTTAGCTTTCTTGATTATTTTATTTTCTTTGCTTACGGTGTTGTAATCATTGGAACAGGCTTATGGGTTTCAAGGGGTAAAAAAGGGCATCAGCGAAATGCTGAAGATTATTTCCTTGCCAGCAAATCGCTTCCCTGGTGGGCAGTTGGGGCATCTCTTATTGCAGCCAATATTTCGGCAGAACAGTTTATTGGCATGTCTGGTTCAGGATTTGCTATCGGACTTGCAATAGCTTCGTACGAATGGATGGCAGCTATAACCCTTATTATAGTTGCTAAATATTTCCTTCCGATATTCATTGAGAAGGAGCTATACACTATTCCGGAATTCATCGAAAAGAGGTATAGTACAAACCTAAAAACAATACTTGCAATATTCTGGATAGCTCTTTTTGTATTTGTGAATCTGACTTCTGTCCTGTTTCTTGGGGCGCAGGCTATTGATACAATTATAGGTACCGGTGATGGTAGTATGGTTATATATGCTATTATTGGACTGGCATTTATTGCAGCGGCATATTCGCTTTACGGAGGCCTGTCAGCTGTTGCCTGGACGGATGTCATTCAGGTTGTTTTTCTCACTCTTGGTGGAATGATAACTACCGTCATAGCACTTAACCATGTTACTCCCGATGGTGGTGTCCTTAATGGGCTTGATTTCATCTATGAGCATGCCGGCGAAAAATTCCACATGATACTTAAAAGAGATAACCCCGAATTTTTTAATCTACCCGGAATTGCTGTCCTTATCGGAGGTATGTGGGTGGCAAATCTTTACTACTGGGGATTTAACCAATACATTATCCAAAGGGCTTTGGCTGCCAAGTCGTTGAGAGAAGCACAGAAAGGTCTTGTATTTGCCGGTTTTCTGAAACTTTTCATTCCTGTATTTGTCGTTGTTCCGGGAATCATTACCTATGTTATGTTCTCTCATCCTGAAGGTGCTGCTGTTATTCCGGGAATCGACGAAATTTTCACTAAACCCGACGGAAGTATAGCCTATGATAAAGCATATCCCTGGCTAATAAGCTCTTTTATTCCAAGTGGATTGAAAGGAGTTGTTGTTGCCGCTTTGGTTGCTGCTATTATCTCCTCGCTTGCATCAATGCTTAACTCTACCTCCACCATTTTTACAATGGATATATACAAAGTTTATATTGATAAAAATGCTTCTGATAAAAAAACCGTTATGGTAGGTCGTACATCAGCATTCCTTGCACTATTAACTGCTGTTATTGTTGCACCTCTTCTTGGTAATATTCCACAGATGTTTCAATATATTCAACAATACACGGGTATGGTCAGCCCGGGAATTCTTGCTGTATTTTTGATGGGACTTTTCTGGAAAAAGACAACAAATAAAGCTGCAATAGTTGGCATACTGGTTTCTTTCTTTATAGCTTTTGCTCTCAAAGCACCGGTTATTGATATGCCCTGGATGGATCAGATGCTCTATACCTTACTATTGACAATGGTTGTTATTGCAGGTGTAAGTCTTACAACTTCAAATGACGTTGACGATCCGAAGGGAATTCCCCTTACAGCAAAAACTTTTAAAACAGGAAAGTCATTCAATATCAGCGCATACATTATTATGATAATACTTGTTGTTCTTTATGCAGTTTTCTGGTAGATAAATTTGCTATCTTTGTATTCTGGACTTTGACAGAAATGCTTTGAACTTAATTGTTTTAAAAAATTATTAGCAATGATAGCTCTATCCATCATTATCGTACTGATTGTATCAGTCATTCTTTTTTTTATATTAAAAACGGTTGAAGTAGAAAGAGGAAGAAAAATTGCAACCAGGGAATATACTAATACAAAGATTGAAAAATTTTCAGAACCCGGATCGGTTAAGAGCCTCACTATTTTACCTCTTATTGATTCTGAAAGCATTAGTAAAAATTTAGAAACAGAAAATGGTGTCTCTTACTTAATCTCTGCGGATAGCAAACAACTACTTCTGGATTTAGGATTTAACAGGGCTAAAAAACACCCTTCCCCACTACTTCATAATATGGAGGTTCTGAAAAAATCGTTTAATGATATTAACTTTATCGTTTTTTCACATGCCCATCTCGATCATTTGGGAGGGATGAAAGAACAGAAAACAAAGACTTTCAGTATCTCAAAATCAAAAGTAGATACCCCAAAGATTCCGGTATATGCTCCTGTGGAACTACATCCTTCTAAGTTAAATCCTCAATTGGATGAGATTGTTATTTCAAGAAATCCCACAGTGATTATGCCTGGCGTTTGCACAATAGGTAATATTCCAAGGCATTTATTTATAATGGGCTATACTGTAGAGCAGGCACTTGCAATAAAACTTGAAGGAAAAGGGATAGTTCTGATTTTGGGTTGCGGACACCAGACAATACAAAAAGTAATAGAGCGCACCAAACAACTTTTTGATGATGACATTTATGCCGTTTTCGGCGGTTTGCACCTCCCACTTCTAAAAAAGGGAAATATTAACTTATTATCCGTTATACAATACGTTGTTGGAAGCGATCGCCCACCCTGGAACGGATTAAGTAAAAAGGATGTTTTTGAAGCAATTGAATGTATTAAAGCAGAGAATATACAACTTGTTGGACTATCACCTCACGACAGCTCTAAATGGAGTATAAACGAATTTAAAAAGGCCTTTGGTGACAGATATGTTGA
>JAOZLR010000293.1 GCA_029934735.1 Bacteroidales bacterium | reverse complement strand
AATGAGCTTTTATCTGTTAAAATATACTCTGTAAATAAAGATGTTTATGTTGCAGTTCCAGAATTGGTAGCAGGCAACATCGAAATCTATGATATAATGGGCCAATTGGTTGTAGAAAAATCTGCAGTCAGCGGAACATTAAATAAAATCAGAATTCATGATAACCCGGGTATCTACATTGTAAGAATGATGGACACTGATAAGGTTTATTCTGAAAAAGTATATATCAAATAATACCAAAGAATAGTATTATTATAAAATCCCGATAGAAATCTATCGGGATTTTTTTGTATTGCCGATTTTAATTAATTTTGACAGAAATTATAATTTGTAAATAAATTGCGTAATTTAATAGAAATAATATTCGTTTTATTTTTTTTCCTTTCTGTCTCTTTTGCGGCATTCGGCCAAATTGCAATAAATGAACTTTGCCCGCGTAATGCTACAACAATAGCTGATGAGGATGATGAATATCCCGATTGGTTTGAGCTTTACAATACCGGAGAGGAGTCAATTTCTTTGATTAACTGGTCTGTTTCTGATAATCCGGATAATCCTTCCAAATGGAAATTCCCGGATATTACCTTACAACCTGATTCTTTTATGATCATCTTTGCAAGCGGCAATAACAGGAAAGCAATTGTCAATCATTGGGAAACCGTAATTTATTCCGACGAGATATGGAAATACTGGTTGCCTGATCAGGAACCCGACCCGGCATGGATGAATCCTGATTTTGACGATTCTTCATGGCCTCAAGGTCCCGGCGGTTTTGGAAGGGGCGATGGAGATGACAACACAATTGTCCCTGATAGTGTACCAACTGTTTATATTCGTAAGACTTTCACAGTACCTGATACATCAATAATATCCTATGCTTTATTGCACATGGATTATGATGATGCTTTTGTAGCCTATCTTAACGGAGTGGAAATTGCCCGTGCCAATATTGGTTATGCCGGAAAAATTCAGAAGTGGAACGACTGGGCCTGGGTTGCACACTTAGCTAAAATGTATCAGGGTGGCAAACCGGAGGAATTCAGAATTAATATGGAACTTTTCAGAAGTATTATCAATGAAGGCGAAAATCTGCTTGCTATTCAAGGGCTCAACGCCTGGAACAATTATGGAAATTCTTCGCTGATACCGTTTCTCTCTTTTGGGATTAAGGATAACTCATTTACTTATCAACCTATACCCGAATGGTTTGGCAATAAACCTGTTTATCTACATACGAATTTTCAGTTGTCAGGTAGCGGAGAAAGCCTTACTTTAAGCAATCAACAGGGCAGCGTTGTTGACTTTGTTGAATTCCCTTCGATGAATGCAGATGATTCCTATGGCAGAATGACCAACGGTAGTGATGACTTTGTTTTCTTTGATTCGGTATCACCTGGCTTTTCAAATAATAACTCTCTGTTTTTCAACGGATATACTAAAGAACCTGAGTTTTCAGTACCATCCGGATTTTACAGCGGAGGTGTTGATGTGCTCATAGCCAATTTTCAAACAGGTGATACAATACGATATACTCTTGATGGTTCTGTTCCAATGGATACTTCTGAATTATATCAGGAGGCTGTACTCATTGACTCAACAACAGTTTTAAGAGCAAGAGTCTTCAAATCCGGTTTTATCCCAGGAAAAATAATGACAAAAACCTATTTAATTGATTTCAATGCAACAGTACCTATCATTTCAATAAGTGTTGATCCTTTTGATTTGTGGGACTGGGAGAATGGGATTTATGTTATGGGGCCTAATGCCGACCCCACTTTCCCGTATCATAATGCTAACTTCTGGATGGACTGGGAAAAATCAGCCCATATTGAATTTTTTGACTCTGCTCAGACTATAGGTTTTGACCAGGATATCGGATTGAAAATCCATGGTGGTTATTCACGTGCATATCCACAGAAAAGCTTCAGGATACTCGCAAAAGGAAGATACGGAAAATCATCAATAGACTACAAACTATTTAAGGATAAAGATATTAACTCGTTTAAACGTTTTATCCTGCGTAATTCAGGTCAGGATTATAACAATACTCATTTCAGGGATGCTTTTATGCACAAACTAATACAAAAGCAAACCGATATTGATATACAGGATTATGAACCATCAGTTGTTTTTCTGAATGGTAGTTATTGGGGGGTTTATAACATCAGGGAGAAAATAGGCCCATATTATCTTAATGAAAATTTTGGAACACCTGATGATAATGTCAGTATTCTTCGCGATAACCATAATATTGTCGTTGGAAGCAATTATCATTATGCTGCAATGATGGACTATATAAAAGATTCTCCGGTTATTGATTCCATTACCGTTGATTCCATTTCAAAACTTCTTGATATTGATAATTACACAGACTACTTTATTGCCGAAATGTTTTATGTAAATCCAGACTGGCCAAACAATAATATTAAATGCTGGAGGGAAAACAATGCTACTTCACGGTGGAGATATATTATGACTGATACCGATTTCGGGTTTGGGCTTTTTACAAACCCATATAAAAATGAGCTACACAGAATTCTTCATTCAATAATTCTGTACACCGACAATCATATTCCATTCAGACGATTGATGGAAAACTATGAATACAAAAGGTGTTTTATAAACAGAAGTGCTGACATGTTTAATACTGTTTTGCATAAGGATAATATGATTGCATTAATTGAACAATTCAGACAGAGGATGGAACCGGAAATGCCGTATCATTTTGATAAGTGGGGAGGGGATATGACTATCTGGGAATCGGATGTGAACGGAATGGTTTCATTTGCCGAAATTCGAGAGCCAAATGTCCGTCAGCATTATATTGATGAGTTTGACCTCACAAAGCTTGTGGAGATTACACTTAATATTGATTCTATTAATCATGGTACAATAAAAATAAATACAATCATACCCGATTCTTTACCCTGGCAGGGAACCTACTTTGATGGCAATCCCATTGACCTGACAGCAGAACCAAGTGATGGGTTTCTCTTTTCTCACTGGGGTTCGAATATGATTATCTCAGGAGAGGATACTTTAAAACAGCACCTTATAGTTAATATTGATACAAATGATATTTTTAAAGCATTCTTTGTGATTGACACAATAGTGCCGGATACCGTACACATTATCATCAATGAAATAAATTACAAATCAGCAGATACTCTTGATGCAGGCGACTGGGTTGAATTGCATAATATTGACATTGTAAGCCGCAATCTTTCAGGATGGGTCTTTAAAGACGGAGATGACGACCACCAGTTTTTATTTCCTGATCAGACTATTCTCGATACTGCCGAATATGTGGTTTTATGTCAGGATTTGGATAAATTTTCCGGAATTTATCCTGAAGTAGAAAATATTCTGGGTTCATTTGATTTCGGACTTTCAAAAAACGGGGAAAACCTAAGACTTTATGATATTGATAACTCCTTGATTACATCAGTTAATTATTCAAATGAAGCACCCTGGCCTGAAAATGTCAGCAGTACAGGCAAAACACTGGAATTACTAGACCATAATGGAGATTTTAATGACGGAAACAATTGGTTTGCAGGCTGCATAGGCGGATCACCGGGTGGACAGTATGAGGAATGCGATACTGTGAATGTAAAACAGTTTTATTCCAGTAACGGATATGTTAAAGTATACCCAAATCCATTTGGAGATAAAACAACAATTGAATTTAAGGCAGATGATGATGGCCATTACAATTTCAAAGTCTTCAACACTTTTGGAAATATTGTCAGAGAAGAAAAAACAAGATATTTCGAAAAAGAAATTAACAGAATAGAGTTTAGCAGACAGGAATTGAATCCGGGGCTCTACTTCTTTTTTATTTCAGGAAAAGCTTGGGTGTTAAAAGGAAAGTTTGTAATCGAATAAAAGTTACTAACCAAATACTATATGTACAAAAGATATCTTTTAGCG
>JAOZLR010000292.1 GCA_029934735.1 Bacteroidales bacterium | reverse complement strand
ATACCCATTACTGTTCTTGAGGAGCTTGACAATTTTAAGAAGGGAAATGAAACCAAGAATTTTGAGGCAAGAGAGTTTATCCGCATTATGGATAGGTTGTCAGCAAAAAACACACTTCAAAATTGGATTCAGCTCGACTTTCCTAAGGCAGGAATGATAAAAGTGTGTATGAACGAAAATCCGGTACAACTGGATGCTATCAAAATATTTGGCGACAGTAAACCTGATCATCGTATCCTGAATGCAGCATTGATGATTAGAGAGGAACATCCGAAAGCAAAGGTGGTGTTGGTGTCGAAAGATGTTAATCTGCGGATAAAGGCCAAGTCACTGAATCTTCCTGCCGAAGATTTTGAAACAGGTAAGATTAAAGATGTTGATTCATTGTATTCAGGAAAGACACTTCTTGAAAATGTTAACCCCGATACGATAAACACTTTATACAAGGCAGGTTTGTGTGATGCTTCCGATCTGGGAATTAAGGATCCCATACCAAATCATTATTTTATTCTCCGTAATGCAAGCTCATCAGTTCTGGCCTTTTATAATCCTGAACTAGACAAGATTGAAAGGGTTGAAAAGCGGCCTGCTTTCAGGATACTTCCGCGTAATGCCGAGCAGGTTTTTGCAATGCATGCCATAACAAATAGAAATGTAAAGCTTGTTACTCTTCAGGGAGTTGCAGGAACAGGAAAAACCCTACTTGCTTTGGCCGGCGCCCTCGAACAGAAAAGACATTTTAAGCAGATATATCTTGCACGACCTATTGTCCCCTTGAGTAATAAGGATATTGGTTACCTGCCGGGTGACATAAAGTCAAAGCTGAATCCATATATGGAACCACTTTGGGATAATCTGAAATTTATTCAAAACCAGTTTAATGAAAAAGATAAAGAGTTTAAACAAATAAAAGATGCACTGGAAAGCGAAAAGCTGGTTATTACTCCCCTTGCTTACATACGGGGAAGGAGCATTTCGAATATCTGTTTTATTGTGGATGAGGCGCAAAATCTAACACCACACGAAGTTAAAACAATCATTACGAGAGCAGGAGAGGGAACAAAGATTATATTTACCGGCGACGTTTATCAAATTGATACGCCTTATCTTGATTCTCAGAGTAATGGATTGTCATATCTTATTGACAAGATTAAGCATCATAGTATCTATGCCCACATACGTCTTGAAAAGGGAGAGAGGTCGGAGTTGGCTAATCTCGCTAATGAGCTTCTTTGATATTACTCCCTATAATTATATTTTTCAATTGTCCGTTTCCGAACATTTTGTACATTTGTTGCCTTTAAGAACCCACAAATAGAGTTTATGGATAAGATTTTTGCTAAAATATTGATCGTTGACGATGACCAGGATGTGTTGCTTGCAGCGAGATTATTTTTAAAACAGCACTTTACCATTGTTCACACCGAGAAAGATCCGGAGAATATTCCCGGTGTACTTGCCACAGAGAATTATGATGTAATCCTACTTGATATGAATTTTTCAAAAGATTCTACAAGCGGAAAGGAGGGTTTTCACTGGCTTAATATCATTCTTGAAATTGATCCGGCTGCCGTGGTTATTTTTATTACAGGGTATGGGGATATCGAGCTTGCTGTCCAGGGAATAAAAGAGGGAGCAACAAATTTTCTCTTAAAGCCCTGGGAAAACAAAAAGTTACTTGCTACCATCACAGCAAATCTGAAGGTCAGGGAATCGAAAAAGGAGTTGGAAGATTTACGGATAAAGCAGAAAGTTCTGATTGCTGACCAGGATAATTCGTATAGTCAGATGATAGGGGAGTCGCACGCAATGCATCAGGTTCTGAAAGCTGCAACTAAGGTAGCAAAAACAGATGCAAATGTGCTTATTCTTGGCGAAAACGGAACGGGAAAGGAGTTGGTTGCAAGAGCTATTCACAAAGCATCAAAAAGAAAAGATGAGGTTTTTATCAGTGTTGACCTTGGGGCTATAAGCGAAACCCTGTTTGAGAGTGAATTGTTCGGATTTAAGAAAGGAGCCTTTACGGATGCACGCGAGGACAGAGCAGGGAGATTTGAAGTTGCAAATAAAGGAACAATTTTTCTTGATGAGATAGGAAATCTTTCATTATCGTTACAATCGAAATTACTAAGTGTTCTTCAGAATCGAAAGGTTATCAGACTTGGAAGTAACAAGGAAATATCAATTGATGTCAGGCTGATATGTGCAACCAATATGCCTCTTTATCAGATGGTGAATGAGGGCAAATTCAGGCAGGATTTATTATATAGGATTAACACTGTTGAGACAAAAGTGCCACCACTGAGAGAAAGGTTGGAAGATATTCCCTTACTTATTGAGCATTATCTTAATATATATTGCAAAAAATATAATGCGCCACGAAAACGGGTCAGTCAATCAACAATAAAGAGGCTTGAAAAGCATAACTGGCCAGGCAATATCCGGGAACTTCAGCATTCTGTTGAGAGAGCTGTTATTATGAGCGAATCAAATATTCTGGAGCCAAACGATTTTTTCCTGTCGCAGATGGATGAAGCTAATGAGATCAGCATAACACCTGTTTCGATGAATCTTGAAGAGACGGAAAAGATGCTTATCAGAAAAGTTATTGATAAACATGGCGGAAACATTAGTAAAGCAGCCAAGGAGCTGGGGCTTACCCGTGCCTCCCTGTATCGCAGAATAGAAAAATATGGTTTATAAAAGGTTTTACCTGGTTATAATTTTCAGGGTACTACTTATTGTGCTCAGTACCATAGCACTTGCTTACCTCGCAGTTGTGGTGAAGCATCACATTAGTAGTGTAATACTCATTATTTTGGTTGCATTGCAAACATGGTCTCTGATAATTTATTTGAACCAAACAAACAAGAAACTGGCAACTTTCTTCGATAGTATCCGCCATTCGGATTTTTCAACTTCATTTTCCGACAAATCGCTTGGCAAGAGTTTTGAAAAACTTAACAAATCTTTCAATGTGGTTATAAATGAGTTTAAGAAAAACAGGGCAGAAAAGGAGGAGAACTACATCTATTTGCAAACCGTTGTTCAGCATATTACCATTGGAATAATTTGTTTTAACAGGGATGGTGTTGTTGATATGGTAAACCTTGCGGCAAGACATACCTTAAAAATGACCAACATTCGAAATATTAATGAGTTGTCGCTGGTTAATGATGATTTGCCGGAAACTCTATTGAAACTAAAATCGGGGGATAAGGTTCTTGTTAAAATTATTATTGATGATGAACTAAAGCAACTCTCATTTTATACAACTGAGTTCAGAATGAGGGGTGAAGATTATACTCTTGTAGCTTTTCAGGATATCCATGCCGAACTGGAAGAAAAGGAGATTGAATCCTGGCAAAAACTTATCAGAGTATTGACCCATGAAATAATGAACTCCATAACTCCGATTTCATCGCTTGCCTCAACTGTCAATACAATGCTAATAGACGATAACGGTGAAAAACCATTAATCAGAGAACTTGACGAAAGCGATGTTGGAAGTATTAAACAGGCACTCGACACAGTTCAAAACAGAAGTCAGGGGCTATTAAATTTTGTAGATATTTATAGGAATTTGACAAGGATACCAAAGCCGAACTTCAGATATTTCCCTATCAGTGAATGCTTCGACAGGATAGAGCAGTTGTTGAAACCGAAAATAGAGAGTCATAATATTGTTTGTTCGCGAAAGGTCTTTCCTCAGGATTTAATGTTGACTGCTGATCCTGACCTCCTTGATCAGGTTATTATAAATTTGGTTCTTAACTCGATTGATGCTGTGAAAAATGCTGTAAATCCTAAAATATCACTTGTAGCATATTCAAATCAGAATAATAAAATTACTATTGAGGTTCAGGATAATGGGACAGGAATAAAGCAGGATATTATAGATAAAATATTTTTTCCTTTTTTTACATCTAAAGAGAATGGTTCGGG
>JAOZLR010000046.1 GCA_029934735.1 Bacteroidales bacterium | reverse complement strand
AACTGGAAACCTTACGACCCGATAACAAACCCTTATCAATATGCTATTGGTTCCAACAATACTGTGTTTATTGATGCGGGTTTAAATGCAGATGTTCAACTTGGTAAGCATTTTGATCTGACAGCGGGTTTTACATTTACACATTTTTCAAATGGAGCAACACGTGTACCAAATTATGGGATCAATCTAATGGCACCTCGGTTAGGTCTCAAATATATTTTTAAGAAAAGACCTGAATTTATTAAGCAGGAGGTGCCAAAATATAATAAGGAGTGGGAATATATTGTTTTGTTTGCCGGTTCGGTAAAGCAACTTGCTTTCCAGATAATTGAAAATTCAGGCGACACTTCTCATATCGCTGAAACTTATGGGATATACACACTCTCAACAGGAATAAACAGACAAATATCTTACAAGGTTAAGTTTGGTTTAGGTGCTGATCTAAGCTATGATAACTCATACAATTCCTATATTGAATATAAAAATTCCCAAACTATAGGAAAGTTGAATGCAGGTAATGGGATTAAACTTGCAGTTGGGTTTTACGGTGCCTTTGAGCTTGTTATTAACCAATTATCAGTGATAATTCAGCCTGGTTGGTATATATACCGTGAAACCTGGGCTGTCCCCGAGTCACCAATTCCTCCAACAAATACAAATCCTATTGGTATGGCTGTTCCAAAAAGAAAGCCGGGGGGGAGTTATCAGCGTATTGGCCTGTAATATCATATTTTTGAAAATATATTTGCTGGCATCAATGTCAGAGCTTACGATTTTTCGATTGCCGATTATATCGAATGGAATATCGGATATAGAATCAAATGGCAGAAAAGTTATAGGCAATAGTGTCTATTTTCTTGGTTCTAGCATCTTGGCTCTCAAATCTTGATTCTCAAGTCTTGGCTCTAAAGTCTTACATCTCAATTCTTGCTTCTCAAGTCTTGCCTCTCAAACCTCCCCTTCAACAATATACATATCAATTTCACCCTTATTTTTTGCTTTTACTTTTCCACGATATGTACATCTGAATTTATCTCTTACAATTTCGTGAGTAATTCCTGAAATATTTACTTTACCAGGCACCCCGCTTGACTCCATGCGGCTGGCAGTGTTCACTGCATCACCCCAGATGTCGTATGCAAATTTATTCTTACCTACAACACCTGCAACAACATCACCGGTATGGATTCCAATTCTTAATTCCCAGAAATCTATGCCGCGGGCTTCCTTTTCCTCTTTCAGACTAGCCATATAATCTCTAATTTCGAGCCCGGCATTAACAATATCAAAAGGATTTGTTGTATTTGGAACCGGAATCCCTCCTGCACACATATAAGCATCCCCAATGGTTTTGATCTTCTCCAGCCCGTATTTATCAATTATCTTATCAAACTCAAGGAAGCATTTATTGAGTTCCTCAACGAGTTGCTCTGCTGTAAGTTTTTCAGCAATCTTTGTAAATCCTACAAAATCGGTGAATAATACTGATACTGTACCATAATGTCTTGATGTTGCCGTTCCTTTCTCTTTGAGTTCTTCGGCAGTTTCTTTGGGTAAAATATTAAGCAGTAGTTTTTCCGACCTTTGATGCTCAAAATCAATTTCATCTCGCTGCCTTTCTATTTCATTATTTTGTTGAACCAGTAGCTTGTTGGCATTTTTCGAAAATTTAAGCATACGGTAAACAAGATAGAGGATTACCACTGCCAGGGCTACAATCCCAAAAAGGAATTTATTACGGGCTTTTATTTTTTTCAGATTCAGGTCACTAATTTCGTTTTCCTTATTGAGCAATTCTATCTCGCTTTCCTGCTCTTTCTGTACAAGGTGTTGCTTTTCGAGTTCCAGCGATTGAATCTGTTCCTTTTGCCGCAGGTCTTTTATCTCACTATCTTTACGTTCGATATTAAAACGTTCCTCAGCAAGCAGCTTATCCTGAAGTACCCTTTGTTTTTCCAGCTGTTGATTCTGAATAGTAAATTTCTGAATTGAGTCTGTTTGTTTAAAAATCTGTATTTGTTGTTCATTTGAGGCGTTTTCCAATTTCAATCGCTGGTATTCAAGATCTTTCAGGTCTTCATCGGCAAGCAGCTTCTCAATTTCCCTTTCACTTCTGTCGATAATAAAATGCTGCTCCAGTAATTCTCTTTTATTTGCGCTTTCCACGTTTTTAATAGAGTCGGAAAATTTCAGGTATCGCCTGTATTCTTCCATAGCTGCTTCAAAATCATATAACTGTTCATTAATTTTTGAAGAGACCAGTAGCGCAGCTTCAAGCACCGGAGTGTTGCCACTCTCTTTCGCCAGTCTTATTGCCTCTCTGTTGAATATCTGGGCATCGTAATAATCTTTATTATTATAGTAAATAACTGAAGTGAGATGGTCCATCTTTGCTGCATCAAATTTATCACCTGACTCCTCGGCAATTTTTTCAGCTCTCAGCATATACTCAAGTGCTTTTTTATAGTCTCCCCTGTTTTGATACACAATTGCAATATTGAGTATTGTTGTATAGTTCTTTATATCTCCGGTTTTTCCCTCAAGTGCCAGTGCTTTTTCAAAATAGTTGAGAGCCTCCTCAAAATCGCCGAGGTGTTTGTATGTAAATCCTGTATTATTATAAGAAATCAGCTCCTGGTCAATATCGCCCTTTGATTTGTAATAATCGAGTATTTTAAGATTATAGGTTAGCGAATTCTCATACTGGCCAAGATTGTTAAAGCACTTGATCATTTTATGATTAACGTCAATAAGGGAAATTATGTCTCCGGAATCAAGATAAATCTTTTCAAGGCGCTGGTAATAAAAAAGAGATCTATCAAATTCCTCAAGGTTGAAATATATTTCAGAAATATCCCTGATAAGCTCAATTTCCTCCTTCTCTTTTTCTTTTTTGCTTTTAAGAAGCAGTTCTTCTGCACTAAGGTAATATTCGAGAGCCTTTTGATACATTTTAGCCTGATTAAAAATACCGCCAATTTTAATTTTGACTCTTGCTGCCTGAATACTGTCATTTACTATTTCATACTCACGCGCACTCCCAAAATAATATCGTAAAGCCAGTGTAATGTCATTTTGTTTCTCTTTTATTTCAGCAATAACAAGGAAGGCATCCGCTTTACCCTTTTTGCTGGCAAATTCTCTGCTAAGTTTGATAGCTTTATCGGCATAGAAATATGCACTGTCGAAGTTATTATTTAGTAATGCTGTACGAGCACTTTTATTTAGTTTAAAAATTTCATTATTATCTTCAACCTGACCGGCACTCTGGATTGGAATAATAAGTAATAACATAAGGGCAGTAATGCACAATTGAAAAATTGTGTTCTTCAGTAACCTGCTTATGTTTTTTAAACTGTTCATTAAATAGATAATCATAACTTAACTTATTCCATCCTAAAAGTAAACCCAACCTGAAAATTTCTCCCTTGCTGAGGATTATAAATAAGATTTGAATTACCAGCATAGGCATCCATCCCTCCATAATGTGCATTAAAAACATTATTAAATTTCAGGAAAGCATTCAAATTTTTTGATATCACAAAACGTGTTATAAAATCAAGTGTATAAAATCCCTTTACATCTGTTGGCAGTCCGATAAGATTCATTTGTTCCGGAGGCAAAGGATAGAATCTCTTTTTCCATTTGCTTGAAAGTGTATTTTGAAAAATAAAGAGTAGAGAGTTCCATGGTGAGAAATCGAAGTTAAATTGCATCATCCATCTCGGCATTTGTCTGTAGTCGTCCAGTGTCCCAAAATTATTTGGCAGAATTTCCTCACCTTTTGCGTAGGTTATGTATAAGTCTGTATTCAATTTAATAGCATTTATCAAATTTCTGGCCTTGAAATTTGCCTGAATGCCAAATAGTGAAGCACTTGAGTTTTCATCATTAACAAATGCTGTTGTTATATTGCCGGTATTGGTTGCATTTTGATATAACAGTGTATCAAGATAAAAAAGGGAGTTTGTAATTTGTTTATTAATTTTGTGGTAATAAATGGCAATATCAGCTGCAAATTTATCTTTATAGCTGTATCTTAATCCTATTTCTGCTTCATAAAACAGTTCTGGTTTTATGTCAGGATTTGGTACAGTCCGATAATAAATACCATCTCCATCTTTATAGGCAAGCGAACTGTAAGCATAATATAGCGATGGTGTCCGGAATGCAGTTCCATAAGATGCCCTAACAGATAAATTGTTTTTAATTTTATACATTATAGCAAGACGAGGATTGTTTTTTGTGCCGAACAATGAATTATAATCATACCTGCCGCCTAATACAAATGTAAATTTATTGAGTTTGTAAAATAATTGCAGAAAGCCTGCTACATTATAAAAATTCACCGGATTAATTCCAAATTTACCTGTTAATGGGTCGTGATAATTAACCTCTGTTGAAAAAGGGGTATAGAGCGATTTTTCAAAAGGTTCAACCAGGTCGTTTGTCTTTGGAAGATTTCCTGAAACCTGAATGGAAAAGCCGCCGGTTAACTCAAAATTAGAGTTGATATTATAATTAAGAACTTCATCAAGAAGGATATCATCGGATGCTGCATATTTGTATAGTTTACCTCTGTCTCCCGCCTCAAAGATCATTCTGAATGTCGATGCGTTGTTAAGCCTGTATGATAAGTACGATAGGGTTGTCCTGTTGGTTATCTTTTTCCAGGATTTTTTATAACTAAGCGAATATCTTTGAATATTTTCACCCCAAAAATTTGTAGGGTCATAATAGGCATAAATGTTTGTTTTCTGACCTATTGAGGAGTGTATTTGTCTCCACATCTTGGTATAAGAAAATGTTAAATCCCTGTATGAAAGAGAAAAACCAACCTGTCCGCTTTTTGCCGGAAGATCGCCCATCTTTGGAGCTGTAGAGTCGCCTTTGTAATAGGGTTGCGAAAGAAATGAATATGTTGTATCGTAAACTGCCGGATTGTAAAGGTTCGAAATGTCATATTTAATATTCATATCTTCCACCTTTGCCGAACTTCCAAAAAAAGAATATTTAAGAATATTTTTTTTCTTACCAACTTTACCACCTATCATGACATTTATATTGCTAGTACCATAATTGCCAAGTGAAATATCAGCCTGAGCCCAGACCGGTCTTTCGGAAGTTTTTGTTATTATGTTGACGACTCCGGCCAGTGCATCAGCTCCGTATATGGAAGATGCCGGCCCCACAATTACTTCAATCCTTTCGGCCTGTCTGATGGGGAGCTGTCCTGCGATTGGCATTCCACTAACAACAGAAGGTTGTATAGGAATGTCATCAATAAGTATTTTTGCATAATAGTTGCCTGTTAGTCCACGCATTGAGAATTTTTCACCTTCAATTCCCGATCCCGGTTGGGACACTTTAATTCCAGGTACATCTTTTAGAACATCAACAAGGGTTGTATATCCGTTTTTAAGTATTTGATCGCGTGTAATCACATAAACAGTTACAGGGATATCCTCCAAAAACTTAGTTGTTCGGCTGGCAGAAACAATTTCAGTTTTTCCGTTTTTGATATTAGATACTATATCCTTTTCGCCAAGATCAAACATCTCCTGCTCTTGCTGACCAAAAAGGTTAACCGAGAAAAACAGAATCAAAACAACTGTTTTAATTTCTAATTTCATATTACAAAAATATATTAAATTTGTCAGATTAAACATTTACTTTTTAGGATTGCCGGATTATTCATTAGTAATCATTTAAAGTATTTTATAAAGTATTTTATAAATCATTTAAAATTAATTATTTATGAGGAAAATTATCTTTATTGGTGTAATTGCACTGCTTTTTTATGGTTCCGTTGAAGCACAAACAGAAAAGTACTGGACCAGTGGAAGTGAAACGATATTTTCATTTGCAAACATTAATGACAATGGAGAGACGGGCGGAGATATAATGAGATTTACTCCATTCTTAAACTTTCAGGGAATGTATAATGTAGATATGAGTAAAAATTTTGGAATTTATACCGGAGTATTTCTTCGAAATGTAGGTTTTATATTTGACCGATATATTGACCAGCAAACAGGTGATGTGGTAAAGAAAAAATTCAGGACTTACAATATTGGTATTCCTATAGGATTAAAAATTGGGAATATGGACAAGCTTTTTTTATATGCAGGCTATGATTTTGAGTATGCTTTTAATTATAAGGAAAAGACTTTCCAGAATGAGCAGAAAACGGATAAATTTGTAACCTGGTTTGGTAGTAGAGCTAATGCTTTTCAGCACGGCTTTGCCGTAGGTATTCAATTCCCATATGGTATGAATCTTAAATTTAAATACTACCTAAGCAATTTCCATAACCAGGATTATATGGAAACAATAGATCAGGTTAATTATAATCCGTATAAGGGATTAGAAGCAAACGTATGGTATATTTCACTTAACTTCAATTTGTTTAAAAATACCGAACTAATTATTGTAGAATAATCTTGGCACAAATAAAAACTCCCAACCTTTTATCAAGAAAAAGTTGGGAGTTTTCGTTATTCAAAATGCGAGCTATGGCAAATGAACCCTGTATCTTTTATTCCACATCGGAAAGCCAGTCAGCAGAGTTAAACCATTTCTCCTCCAATCCGTCCAAAATTCCAATAACCGAAAGGGCGGTCATATAATTCTCAACAAGATTAAGAAGCAAAGGATCGTTTGGAGATACAGCAACACCAATAGGCTCAATGGTCAATGGCTGCGCAAGTGTGATTAGTCCTTTTTCAGGATGAACAAGAACCTCATAAGCACAGATTGGAAAATCGGCAACCATAATATCAGCTGTTCCGTCAACCAGCATTTTCACACCGTCGTCATAATTCTCGACCAGAATTAATTGCGAGTTTGGCATTTCTTCTTTAACATAATCCTCACTCGTTGACCCTTTTAGAGTCACAAGCTTCATTGTGTTCTCGTTCAGGTCGCTTGATTCGTCAGTTTTTGAATAATCAGGCGATTTTGTAAGGATTGACTTTCCGGAAATAACATAAGGGCCAACAAAAGCCGCACGCATATTCCTTTCCAGTGTAATAGTCATTCCTGACATAATTACATCAATATCACCTCTCTCAAGTGAATTCAGCAACTCAGAAAATGGGATTTGAACTATTTTAAGTTCCACACCCATAGAACCAGCAAGCAATTGCGCCATATCAGCATCATAACCGATAATCGAACCATCTTTTGCTTTCATCGAAAATGGTGGTTGTGTTCCGGTCATTCCTACTTTTAATTCTCCACTCTTTTTAATACTCGCAATTTGCTTTTGACCCATTACGTTCATTGTGAAAGCAACAGCTATCACAGCGATAAACGTACTTTTTAAAATTGTTTTAATCATTGTTTTTGATTTTTGTAAATAATTATTATTTATTTGAATTGTTTTAAGTTTACAATTATTTTTAAACTCCTGTCCCTCTCATAACAATTACAGCCAAAAGAGGGATTATTATTAGTAGTAATATTTCCAGACTTAGAAAGACAAACATCCTTTTAACTGCTACCGGGTTTTGCTCCTGAAGCCTGTTTTCTTTTCGTTGCTTATTCCATTTGAACAACTTGACTGACTGAATAATTGCAAGAATAAGTATGATAGTGTATAAAGTCAACTTAGTATGAAAAACAGGATTCTTCGAATAATACACGGCTCCTTTCCCATATACAAACCATCGCAATATGCCCGTTATTAAAAGCAAACCAAGTGAAACTAAATGAATAACACCGCTATAAGACAACATTTTGATTTGCTGTTCAGATTGCTTTGTCTTTAGCAAAAAATATTCGGACATCAATGCACCCATAAGTAACATTATGCTTAAAAAATGTAGATATATGATTAATGTAGCCATTAAATATTATTCGAGTTATTACTGAAATTGTTAGAGGAACAAATGAATTGCAAAAGTGTTTAATGAATTGCAAAAAAAATATTACGAATTTCTATCTAACCGCTTAGAATAATTTGTTTGCTCATCTAAATGTTTTCGTTCATAGGAGCATTCTCACTCAGTCTAAGTTTAAAAACCAAGAGAAAACCCGAGAAAGAGGCTAAGGTCTATTATTGTGTAATTCATATTGTTATGCCGCTTCCCCTGTATTGAAAAACCTGTATCCGGATCAGAAGGAATAGCATCATAGAAATTAACAAACTGAGTGTTGTCATTATTATAACCATAAGCAAGTTGTAGTCCTACAAGAAATGTAGTATTTTTATATTTGAATATGTTGCCGGCAGTAATATAATAATTGTTTGCCGGAACAGTTGAGAGTTCCAATAATCCCTGCATTCCCGGGTCTTCAAAAATCTCCTCTCTTGGACTAAAATTTGTACGAAACCCAAACAATCCTTCTGTATTTTCAGTCATCTTGATTTGATATCCCAATGCAATGTTCACAACAGAATGTGCTGAATAATAATATGATAAAAAGTCGGTTGTTGGCTTCGGGTATGCATCCTTCGGACTGACGCATTTAGTTCCATCAACGGTTTTATACGTGTTAATTCTATTAAAAAACTCAGTAGTAAAATAATATTTAGTCCGCCCTGAAGGTGCAGTGTAAAGAATACCGAATGAAACAGACAATGGGTCTTTAAACTGGGCAAGCATATAATTCCCAACTTCATGGTAGTTAAAATCATCAGAAATAATGTCATCTCCGGGAATATTACTTTGTGCTATGATCTTTTTTACATCACCATTTCCAAATAGACGCGCAGAGGGTAGAGTTATGTTTAATCCATAGCCCCAGTTACCGGCATTATATCTTAAGCCAATTTTGCCCAATATTCTTACATCATACATTACTAGTTTCTGATAAGCTGACCATAATGACTCATAATAGGGTACTGTGTCAGGCAGTTGATCCAGCAAAGGATTCACAGCTATTCCGATATTCTTGATATAAGTCAGATTTTTAACACTAATAAACAAACTTGCTCCAATCGTAAATTTTGGTGATATTTCCATTGACGCACCAGCACCTCCCCAATAATCACTATAATCCGTACTTAAATCAAAATTTCCAAAATAATTTTCATTAATACCTTCATTAATCAGGTTGGTAGGATAGTCAACACTCACGTACATATCACTCTTATTAATATTCCGGTTCAGAATGGCAAACTGAAGACTGATAGTAGTGTCCTTTTTGAGGCGATACAGATATGATATGAACCTTGGCTGAACCCTGAAAGCCAAATTGGAGACATCTGCACCATCACCTACAGCATTTGTATAATTGCTATATTCAAGGCTAAAAAGGTTCGCATTCAATGCAAACTGCTTATCCTCAATCTCCGATATCCCCGCAGGGTTATAATATATTGATGTTATGCCGGAGTTACCTCCAACTACAGCACCTGATAGTAATGAAGCATTTGTATTGAAACTTACCGACCAGTAATTTTCAGGTTGACCGGCAGAAAATAAAGATAACGACAGAAAGGCAGAAATAAATAATATTCGTATTTTATTTTCTGTTGCCATTCCCTTGCAAAGATATAATTAATAATGAACTGCTACTCAATAATTTTTACACTATCCGGCACACCATAACCCCACTCTTTCATTGCAAAATCCCACTCTTTAAGTATTTTGTCAAGAGTATTTTGTTCTATTTTGTGTGCATTTTTTTTGTATCCTTTTTTGCTGTCAATATAATCCCGGATGGAGGCTTCAGATTTCTCAAAATCAGCAATATTAAGAGTGTCAAATATAGATTTAATTGTTGATAGAGGATTTTCCTCCAGATCCTCAAATGCTATCTCAACCAGATTTTCCTTAGGAATTATTGCTCTTTCATCCATATAAGAATGCATCATTTGCTTATATATAGAAAAAATCAAGTCGTCAAGCTTTTCTGATGACAGATGTTGAAGTTGCAGGTTGGGCAACATTGTTCTGAAAAAATGTTGTGTCGATAAGAAAACTATTACAGGATTCCGGTGAATATGGATAAATTTTGCATTGGGGAACATTTCTAAAAGAACCTTGATCCGTGCAGTGTGTGGCGGATTTTTTGAAAGAAAATATTTTCCTTTTGTATTAACAATTGCCTTTTTAATCTGTAAAAGATACTCCTCCTTCCACATTAAATAGTCCTTTTCAGAAACCTTCTTAAAGCGAACATATCTGTCGTAAAAAGATTGGGCTTCCTGAGGAAACATCCAGAAATAATAATAGCTGATTGGAACATTACTTCCAAGAGCAAACTCTTCTTCCTGAGGATAATCAGGGCTCAATTTAACATTGTCACCCTTTCTTGTTGCCGGAATGAGTAACCTCATAAAGTTTTCAAAAATAAAATTTCCGGCTTTATTAAAAAGTGTATCAGGAAAAACGCTTTGAAAAGTTGTTACATATCCCATATCAGGGTTGCTACATAAAAGATTGTGCAGAAAAGTCGTCCCGCTTCGCCAATGTCCCAAAATAAAGATCGGTTCATTTTCAAGTTCAACATCTTTGAACCCTGGATTTATAAAATGACGTTCATATGCACGGAATGGCTTATTAATCAAATTTATTAGTCCTATTGCAGCCATTCGGGGATAATACCGGAAAGAAATATTATTGTTTTTGTAAAGGTGCGCTAATACACTAAACGAATACCCAACAGCAGGAGGTAGCAGCAACCCTCCTGCTCTAACACCATTTTTCACTTTTGATAATCCCATATATTTTCTCAAACAAATTAGGTTACAAAGATATAATAATATCCATTTGATTATTTTTTCAGGAACTATACAAAAAAACATTTACTTTTGTACTCATTTTTGATTGAACACTTTTAAGTTTTGAGTGTTATCAATGAGATGAAATAAAGTAAATTAATTGTAAATAAATTGAATATGAAAAAGTTATTTTTAAATCTAATCATCGTTGCCGGCCTTGCCGTTGCAATGACAGCATGCTATCCCGGAGGTGCAGAGTATACTAATGATACTGATATTATTCTGACTCATTATGACCCGGAATACAACTTCAATGATGTGAACACTTATTACATTTCCGACTCTATTGAACATATTGTTGATGATGGAGATGAGCCTAATTATAAATATGATCAGGATATTATTTCTGATTTGAGTAATAACTTTGATGCACTGGGTTGGGAACAATTTGATCTGAATGATACTCTAAATGGAGAATTACCCGATGTTGCAATTGTGGTTAGTGCTGCTGAAGTTACTGTATATAATGTTTATAGTTACCCATGGTATGGCTATTGGGGATGGGGATGGTATAAAAGCTCTGATTATTATGGTTATCCCGGTTACGGCTGGGGTTATCCCTGGTATGGAGGAGGTACTTATGTTTCTACATATACGACAGGGACTGTTCTATGGAGACTTTTCGACCCTGAATATGTAAGCGAAGCCGATTCAACTATTAATTTGGCCTGGATGGGTGTCTTAAATGGTGTTATGGGGTCAGGTACAAGTAATACTAAAGGTAGAATTACAGAAGGTATAGACCAGGCATTCAAGCAGTCAGCTTATCTAAAAGGTGAATAAGAAATAATTAATTTTAAAAAATAAAATTATGAAAAAGTATATTTTAATTATAATAGTATTTATATTTTCTGCTTCGGCAAGTTATTCACAGGGCACGTCGCTTTACAGCTTTGATTACACAATGGGGATGGGTGTAGGAAGTATGGGAGATTATATTAAAAAGGCGAGTTTCAGAGGATTAACTTTTGAAGGCAGGGGATTTGTCAGTGATAACGTTTCAGTTGGTGCATTGGTTAGCTGGGCAACCTTTTATGAAGCACGTGAAAATGGAACATACGTTCATGAAGATTATACAACTCTTTTCGGCAACCAATACAGGTATATCAATGTATATCCTATGTTAGCTCAGGCTCACTATTATTTTGGTATCGATCCTCATAAAACACGAGTTTATCTTGGTGGCGGTATTGGCACCTATTCTGTCAATAAGGAAACCCAAATTGGGGTATGGGCACTTGAGGAAAACAAATGGCATTTTGGTGTTTCACCTGAGGTTGGCGTTTTACTTCCAATTAACTATTCTACTATGATCAATATTAGTCTGAGATATAACTATGCAGTAAAGACCAAGAATGCTCCCGATTACTCCTGGCTTGGCCTTAGTATTGGTTTTGCCTGGGGGAATTAAAACATAACATCCAGGGAGACTGCATTTGAAATATTTTCTTTAAATGATAGTTCGGAATTAAAATTAAACAAATTAGAAACGGGGATTAAAATCCCCGTTTTTTGTTGTTGATATATTTCTATTGAAGTGGATTTTACTATTTTTGCCCGATTAAATAAAATACAACAATAAGAAAGCATTTTTAAAAAATAAATAAATCTTTATAAATATGAAAAATTATAAGAAACTCTTAATTGCTGCTATTACATTTCTGTTGATTGTTCCATTTGAATTATCAGCCCAGGGTAAATTTGAGATAACTCCTTTTGCTGGCTA
>JAOZLR010000291.1 GCA_029934735.1 Bacteroidales bacterium | reverse complement strand
GTTGGGCAGAGGTTTTCTTCGGGATAGTAACTGCCTCCCCAATTATTATACCTGGCATCTAATCCTTCACCCTCACCTGTATAACGTATCCAACAAGCTGCATAATCATCATCTGAAATTTTATTGTATCGCAAAACATACGGGAAACTTCCATTAGAGATATACATTTGATATAGGTTATTATCTGTAATATGTTGAGTAATTATATTATCATCTCCATTAATGGTTGTTTTGCTATTGTTGTATAGTTTAATACCGATATAATTCAGATTAATTGTATTATCCTTAACTTCAGTAGTAGAGTTGTAAAGAGTAATACCGGTAGATGAATTGTTTGAAATTGTATTTTCCGAAATCAGGTTATTCCCCTTACCATAACCACTGTTTAAAATATATATTCCTGAATAGCAGTTTGAAATAGTGTTATCCGAAATATTGAAGTTCGGATAGTTTTCAATTTTTATGGCGTTACCGGTATTATATGCAGTTAAATAGCATTGACCCGTAATGTTAACGTATTTTTCATTGCTGGTTGCATTTTGAATATTGATAAATGAGTTATCGAAATTGCAATTGCTAATACCGAAATCACCGTTAAAACCATATAGCCCTGCATCTGTAAACACAGAGTTTGTAATAGTAGTTGAATTATTGTAAGCCATAAGACCAGCACCCGTAAATTGAGTTGTGTTAAACTCAACATCAATAGTAGTGTTGTTAATTTTGATTTGGAGTTGATTACCATCTTCTGCAATGAAACTGACATTATTCGCGATTTGGATGTTCCCGTCAATAATAATTTTCCTTAAACCATTTACCGATCTGAATGTAACATTATCATCAATAATAAGTGTTGCACCCTCGTCAATATACAGGTCTCCTTCACAATCAAGGTAAACATCTGCTACAGTTAATGTCAGGGTTGTACCTTCCAAAATGTGAACATTTACCGGAATGCCAATTATTCCGTTCTCTGTTTTGGAAGCTCCTATATTTGAATGTATAATTGTAGGGTATTTAACAGAGGTTATATTTCCCAGGTTGCCTGCATCGTTTAATTGAGGATCTTCATAACCTAGAATAGCATTAATACTAAAAGCACTATTATAATCCCACATCCATTCTTTTGCTTCATACATTGAAGTAAGATAGTCGTTGTTTAAATCGGCATTTTCAAGCAATGCATTCGGGTAACCTGTAATTTCATATTCATTGCTTTCAGCAGGTGTCTCATTCATAATTGAGTTCCATATATGCAAATTGAACTCACTGTGGGTGTGTTCGTTATACTCGCCGTTTGGAGCTTCCCAAATATCTTCTTCATATGCCTGATGTTCAGTACCGGGTGGGTCGCCAGGGTCAGCAATACCTTCATAATAAATTTTATCCACAGCATGTGCTATTCTTGTTTCGCTTGTGGCAGAAAGAGCATAGACATCTGTCTCATTTTCAAAAATATTTGAAAAGGGGCCCGAATGGCATTGAAGGAAAAGTAAAACCTTTTTATCGCAATTAATAGCTTGTATTTTAGAATAAAACTCCTCATCGGTAATCACACCTGATTGAAGACTAAGACTTGAATGCCCAGGTGTTGTTTGACCTCCATGCCCAAAAGCCCAAACAAACAGAAAATCATTTTCGGTTAGTTGTTTAATACCCTGTTCATTACCCGTTACCATACCATCCAATACCATATTCAAATTGGATTCCGTGGCAGCATAGTCTGTAATATGGCCATCTCCAATAATTTCATAATATTGCTCTCTCGGATTATACCTGTTGGATATGTTGTATTCCAAATCAGGATCCGACCAATCCTGTGGTATGTCATTAAACAGCACAAAGATATTATCATTATCGTATCCTTTTTCAATAAGCATCTCCCACATAAGGTAAGTATCATTCCAAAACTCATCCCATTCCTGTTCTGTATCCTGGGGGTTTGCTAATACCCAGCTGCCGGTAGGGTCAGCATCGGGGACATCGCCACATACCACAATAGCATATTTCTCCTGTGCATTAATTGTTGTTGCGATTAGTAATCCCAGCAGTAGAGTCATAATCACCTGTTTTCTTTTTTTCATTGTTACGTTTTTTTAGTTAATAAACATATTGTCAGTATAATAAATGTCTTGATTGATTACCCGTCTTTTAAGTTTTATTGATTTCATATCCTGAATAAGTCAATTGTAAATCGTATTAGTTAAAATCTTCCTCCCTTTCACAATTCACCTATCACCAATTCACCTGTTTAGTATCAACGATTTTGTCTTCTGTCTGTCATCTACAATAAGCCTGTAATAATAATACCCGTTTGGCAGTTTGTTACCTGAAAGATCTGTGCCGTCCCAGATAACTGAATATTTTCCCTTTCCGATGATTCCCATTTCAAACCTATTTATAATGGTACCCTGAACAGTCATTATCAGCAACCGGGTATTTCCTCTGCTGTTTAGTTCAAAACTGATTTTTGTTGAATAATTAAAAGGATTTGGATAGTTTTGATTTAACACAACGGTTTCGTTATTCAGACTTTTTATTCTGGATACTGAAGTTACTATCAAACTGTCAATGGGTGTTTTCATAAGGTAAATATCCAGAATATTTTCATTATCAATTTTGCTGTTAAGAAGAACATATAAAAAATTATTATCATGAAAAAGGCGAAATATACCAATAAAAGAATTGACTAAGAATATTTGTCCTTCCCATTGATTTAAATTCCCCTTTTTATAAAAAACTGCGTTATAATCATCTCCCTCTTTTTCGTAATCAACAATAAAAACTTTATTTCCTGCAATATCAATTTTTTGTCTTTTGGGATCCTCTACAATCAATTCGGTTTCTGACCATTGTCCTTCGGTTTTATGTTTGTAAAAGGTTGCATCAGGGCCAACTGTACCTTCATAACCTTCGCGGTAAACCAGATGTGGGTTGTTGTTTGTATCAAGTGATATATCCTGGAATGTGCTGGAATAATATGTTCCTATTAATTCAGGACCTATCCAATTATTATTTTGATAATCATAATAATAATATGCGGTTGTAAATGGTTCATCACCAGGCTCTCTGTATCTTCCAATACAATGAAGATTGTTATATTTATCACTGATACTTTCAATTACATTTACTGAGTAACTGTCGGGTAAACTGCTATATGGAGAAGAAACCTCGCTCCACGCATTATTTTCATAATAACGATAGTGGAACTTATTATCAAAATATCTCCAAAAGACATAAACCCGGTCATTGTTATCAATTGTCAAATCTTCAGGGAAAAGTCCTGGCCAGCCATCTGCCATAGTAACGGGAGTTGACCAGTACTCTTCGTTATTTTTTGTAAACCATAAATTTTCATTTCCTATATTCATGTCAAATTTGTATATCACATATAGATTATTGGATTTGTCAGAGACAATTAACGGATCTGAGATTTCGCCACTATTGTTATGAGAAATTTTTACAGGAGTGCTCCAGGTTTCTCCCTGGTCAGTAGAATTACTATAATAAACACATCTGTAACTCGAAGTGAATTTTTTTGACCACACACAGTGCAAAACGCCGTTTGTATCCACACAAATATCAGGAAAGCCATCCACATCATCGGAGTTGGAAATATTAATCGGGTCAGACCATTGCTGGGCATAACTGCCATTCAATAAAAAAACAAAAAGCAATAGTAGGAAAATATATAAAATGGTGGTTTTCATAAGAATTGTTTTCTAACCTGATGTTTTTCAGCTTAAATCAGTTAAGAACTGAAATAAGCACACAAAAGTAAAGAAAATATTTAAAAAGTGCAAGGAGAATTTATTTTTTTTGCGATTTGCATTAGCTCATTTGAGCATTAGCAAGGACAGGCCGGACACTTATGATCTGTGTAGCTATTAAGTCATCTTCTTTTATATTACTTTTGTCGAATATGAAAATCTACCTTATTCCAATATTCCT
>JAOZLR010000045.1 GCA_029934735.1 Bacteroidales bacterium | reverse complement strand
TATGAAGATTTCATAGCATTTGAAAATTCTGATGAGCTTAGTGATTTTGTTGAGCTGGAGAAGTATGTCAACTCCAAGGAGCATAAAAACCTTTTGGGTTCGGCAAAATCAGACAAGCAAAGGGAGTTGGATAAAATAGCAAAATTTAAGTCTCAAAAAAAATCAAAACGGTTTAAGAAATATTTTAAGTTTAAGGATTCGCAAAAACTGAAAGATTATCAATCCTTTAAAAGTTCTATTGACCTGGCTGATTTTCTGGCTTTGGAAGCTGAGGTGAACTCAAATGAGTTTCAGAATGAACTTCGTTCACTTGAACAAAAGAAAAGCGCAACAAAGGAGAAAGATGAGAAGCAAAAGGTTGAAGTTGAATTGAATAAACTAAAGTCAAAACTTAAAAATTTTAAATCTAAAAAGAGATCATCACAGATCAAACGGTATTTTAAATTTGAGAATTCTCAGAAGTTTAAGAATTTTCAGTCATTTGGCAATTCACCTGAGTTGAAAGACTATCTTGCATTGGAGGAGTATCTGAATTCAGCGGAGCATAGTGAACTACTGGTATCTGCTGAGAAGCAGGAAGATGTTGAAAATGAGAAAATTAAAAAACATGAGGAATTTAATAATTCCAAAAAATATAAATGGTATCTCAAACTTAAAGATTCTGATAATTTTGATGAATTAAAACGGTGGAAGGTTGTTTTTGAAGATGATTTTACATCAGACAAGCTTGATGCAGATAAATGGATGACACGTTATTACTGGGGTGATAAACTCATCGGAGATGCTTATGCATTGGAGGGCGATAAGGCTTTTCCAACTGAAGGAAAGAATATTGAAATATCCAATAGTATCCTTAAAATTGTCACTCGTAAGGAAAAAGTTACCGGAAAGGTTTGGAAACAACCCTTTGGATTTGTTCCGCAAGAATTTGATTTTTCAAGCGGATTAATAAGCTCTGCAAAATCGTATAGGCAAAAATATGGCAGAATAGAGGCCAAGATAAAAGTCAATTTTGCAAAGCCTGTAACCTATAATTTCTGGATGGCATCCGAGAATAATCTTCCTCACGTTGATGTGCTTAAGCTTTCTGATAAGAGAACCAGAGTTGATATGGCTCATCATTATGGAGATATTAAAAATGGAGCAGAATCTAAATCTGCTGATTTCTCTGGCTTGGATGTGTCTCAGGACTTTTTTATCTATTCCCTCGAATGGACAAAAGATAAGCTTGTGTGGAAAATAAATGATATCATTGTTAACGAACAGACTCAAAACATCCCTAAAGAGGAGATGTATCTTGTGTTTAGTGCAGGTATGACCAAAAACTTGAGTAAATCAGGCTTGCCTGCTTCGATGGAAATTGACTGGATAAAGTGTTATTCCCAAGTTTAATTTTGTTTAGAGACAACATTTTTGCTTTTTTCCTATTTTTTTTAATTTTTTTTCTTGCTGTAACATTTTGAAAATAAGAGCGGTAATGTTTTATTACGGTTTTTGTTTTTGAGATTGTAGTTTTTTTTTGAAAAAAGATTCCCATTTTGAAAAAAATTCCTATATTTGCAACGTTAATCTTAAAATTAGAATTATGAAGAGGAGAAGTATCTTTGCTGGAGTGGTAATTGGATTAGCATTGTTATTCGCACCTGCTGCATTTGTTCAGGCCGACAATAATGGTAATCAGACGACCATCCAAAATGACAATTCTGGCATAGCCGGAGATGGTTGGCTACAAGGATCTAAAACAGGTGATGTTTTTGGTGTTTGGGTGCCAGACTGATGAAGTCTAAATGCATTATTAATTTTCTGTCATATTTATTGAGAGCATTTTGGTAATGCATTTATTTTTATGCAATTTTTTTAATTCAAAAATACAGGGAGTACAAAGGTTATGTACTCCTTTTTTTGTGGAACTTTTTTTCTGAATTTTAGTATAAACAATGTACTTAATTGTTTAGAAAAAGAAGTTCTAATATATTGTGAAGAAGAAGTATCTATATTACTATAAGCTGTTTGTCCTGATTCTCTTTACAGCATCTATTCTTTCCGGTAAAGAAATGCTTGTACAGGGGCAGGATAACAATGATTCTGTTATAACGGCAGATAAGTTATTTTCGCAGGCTAAGTTATTATCAGACAGTGCTTTGTTTGATTCAGCCGTCGTTCTCTTCCGAAATGCATCGAATTTATATCTTGAGTCCTGGGATTGGGATAATTACGTACGTTGCCAATTACAAATTGGTGATTATCTGCGTACTAAAGGATTATATGATTCTGCTATGTTCAATATTGAAGTTGCGGAAGAGTGGGTGAATTCTGGGAAGGTTGATGATGATGAAATTTTTGTTGAGACATTCTACCTGAAAGGGTTAGTGATGAACAATAAGGGTGAGACAGATAGTGCAGGCTTCTATTTTTCAAAGGCTCTTGATAAAAGTAAAATTGTAAAATATGATAGTTTGACAACGTTGCTTGAAAAGTCATTGGGAAACATATATCTTCGTAATAATAATTATCAAAAAGCATTGAAATCTTATCAAAGAGCATTAGAAATTGAAAATTCAAGAGAATTTGTTTCTAATAGCCATTTAGCATCGTTGTATCAAAATATTGCAATAGCGCAAGCAGCTATGGGCAAATATGATGACGCTGAAAATTACTTTGAAAAGTCAATAACCATAAAAGAGAGACTATTGCCTGAGGATGATCCAAAGCTTGGTAATGTATATCTGAATTATGGCCGTTTTCTTGGGATGATTGGCGATCAGTATAAAGCATTAAATTTTCTGGATAGAGCTGAGCGTATTTTCCTAAACAAATTTGGCCCCGATTATCCTGTTTTAGCCCCCTTGTATTTTAATATTGGCTCTATTTACATTTTGTTGCAAGATTATGAAAATGGATTGGTTTATGAGCAACGGGCATTAGATTTGTATTCTGCAAATCTTCCTGCCGATAGCCCTATACTAAAGGAACTTTATGTAAATATTGGAGTAATCTATGAAAGACTTGGTCAGTTTTCTGATGCAATTGAGTATTATAAGAAAAGTTTAGATGGAACTTCCGATCCGGAAATAGTTGTCCGGTCACATAGAAATCTTGCAAACTGTTATAAAAAAAGTATGGAATTGTCTCTTGCAGAGGATAATTATAATAAATCAATCAGGGATTCGGAAAAATATTTTGGTAAAGATAACTTACTTACTGCAGATTCATATTTGGATTATGGGATATTTTGTGATGAGCAGGGAGACTATGTAATAGCTGAAAAGTTTTTAAAAAAAGCAGATGAAATATACAGGAGGGAGTTAGGAGAAAAACATATGGATGTTTCAAATGTTTTAACATATTTGGGAACTCATTATACCTATCTGAAGCAATATGAAAAGGCTTTGGGCTATTTTCAAGATGCCATAATTTCTCTGGTAAAGGATTTTAATAATACATCAATCTATTATAATCCCTCAATAGTTGAGATTGATGCGAACGCAAATATTATTACTGCTCTAGCACAAAAATCAGATTTGTTTTATGCTTATTATAAAGATGTGACACACAACAAGGAGGATCTGGAAGCCTCGTTGAATACTGCCCGCCTTGCTGTTAACCTGAACGAAAGAATGAGAGCATCCTTTAAAGGAGAAGAAAGTAAACTGAATGTTATGGCAGGAGTTGTCAGGGTTTATTCAGTATCTGTTATTGCTTCTTTGGAAATGTATAAACTTACCGGAGAGAAAGAATATCTGAATGATGCTTTTATGTTTTCGGAAAAAGGGAAAGCCTCCACTTTGTTATCATCTGTGAAAGAAAATGTGGCACTTAATGTTGGTGATATTCCTGATGATATTAAAAATCAGGAGCTTGTATTAAAGAATGAGATGGTAAGTTATAAAGATAAAATCAACGAGGAAAGCCAAAAGGTGACAACTGATGAAAACAAATTATCTTTTCTTAATAAGGTGTTTTTTCAAAAAAGCAGGGAATACGATAGTCTTATATCTTATATTGAATACAATTATCCGGAATATTATTTATTAAAGTATAACAACTCAGTAATCTCAATTGATAAAATACAATCTTTACTTCGTTCAGATGAGTCTTTGATAGAGTTTGAAATTACTGATTCAGTATTAGTGGTCTTTTGTGTTTCAAAAAATGCTGTCCAGTATTCAATCGAACAACTCCCCACCGGTTTTGCTGATAGTATAGCTGAGATAGTAAAAATGATTGACAAGGCTCCCCCATCTGATAAATTAAAAGAGCGCCTGGCAAGATTTGGGGTTTTGTCAAATGACCTGTTTAAAGTTCTTTTTAATGGAATAAAAATTCCCGATGAAATAAACAGTCTTATTATTGTTCCTGACGATTACCTTGGATATATGCCATTTGAGATACTGCTGAGTGAGAAACCAAAAGAGGGGATAAGTGATTATGGAAAACTTAAGTATCTTTTAAACAAGTATTGGATTTCATACAGCTACTCTGCCACTCTTTTGTTTCAGGAGAAAAGGGAGAGCCAATCAAATGATAAGATTTTGGCTATAGCTCCTGAATATGATAGTATTGATGAGAAGACAAAAAATTCGCCTGATAATATTAGAGAGTTAACCCGTAACCTGACATCACTTGAATATACTGGTGATGAGGTTAATGAAGTAACAAAAGTCTTTGAAGGAGATAAATTGTTAGGCAATAATGCTACAGAAAATAATTTTAAATCTGAAGCACCCGATTATAAAATATTGCATCTTGCTATGCATACCATCATTGATGATGAACATCCGTTGGAGTCAAAACTGGTCTTTTCATTTGGCAGCGATACTATTGATGACGGTTTATTGAACACTTATGAAATTTATAATCTGAAGCTAAATGCTCAAATGGTGGTTCTGAGTGCTTGTAAAACAGGTTTTGGAAAGCTAAGCCAGGGAGAGGGGATTATGAGTCTTGCCCGTGGGTTTATTTATGCTGGTGTTCCTGGTATAGTTATGACGCTATGGGAAATTGAAGATATTTCCACCTCAAAAATAATGACCTTATTCTATAAGAATTTAAAAATAGGTTTAAGAAAGGATGAAGCTTTAGGAGAAGCAAAACTATCCTATTTGAAATCAGCAGATAAACTGCATTCTCACCCATATTTTTGGGCTGCATATGTCCAGATTGGAGATAATTCACCTATTGAGGATAATTATTATTATGGATGGATTGCAGGTGGAATAGCCCTGCTTCTGCTTGTTATCTTCCTGTCCATTAGACTAAATAAGCGAAAGAAGAACTATATTGCCTGATCTATGGTGATTGAAACAGCTTTGGAGTTTATTAAGAATACACCCTCTCATTATTTTAACTTGATCCGAAAAAGTTAAGGCTAAGACCTTTGCAAGGTAAATCCAGAATTATAATTCAAAATATCAGCTTAGTATACATTAATAAGCTAACTATTATTTTGAGCAAAGATTTCGTATGATGCAACACCAGGAAATAGAAAAAGCCTCCGTTTTGGAGGCTTTTTCTATTAAAGATGTAAAATGTGTCTTATCTTATATATTTAACAATCTCCTTTGCCTGGTCAGCATAAAAGCTGTCACTTACTGCAATGTTGTTAAATTTCTCAATAGCGTTTTCCTTTTGATTATTCATCAAATAAATCAACCCAAGGTACCAGTCAGCTTGTTCCACATACAGGTTGTCATTGTCATTAACCACTGTTTCAAAAGAATCAATAGCATCATCATACTTTTTAAGTTCTATAAAACAAATTCCCGAATAGAATTTAGAGGTAATCTGATTGTCCAGTGATGAAAAATAAGTCAATGCATTGTTATAGTCATTTTGCTTATAGAAATTAAATGCCTTTGCCAAAGTTTCATTTCCTGAAACCTGACCTGACCTGACCTGACCAATAGATTTGGCCGGTTTGTAATACTTGCCAACAAGTTTTTCGGTTGTGTAGGGCTTGTTAGATAGAATATACCATAATCCTCCTGCAACAATTACCAAAGCAAATGAAGCGGCAGCCATATGCCAAGTTCTCATAACTTCTCTTCTGATGCTATAGGAAGAGTAGCTTTGCTTGCTAGTGATTTTTTGCTTTTCAAGAATATCTTTAAGTTCATTAAAGCCTTTGTCGTGAATTACATTATTTATTTCCATCCGAAGATTAAGTTCTTCAGCCATAGCTTTATTGTCCTTAATTTCATCAAGGAATGATTTTAATTTATCATTATTTAAATCATCATCGATGTAGTCTTCTATGTATTTATATGTATTCATCTTATTTAAGATTTAAATGATTCATTTACTAATTTATGCCCAATTATATTTAAACTGTTAAATTTTGGGTCTTTCTTTATATTTTCAATCAATTTTTCTTTACAATTATGTTTTCTTTTTTTTACATAAACTTCGCTTTTAAGGCCAAGTATCCTGGCAATTTCTTTCAAGGGTATTCTTGCAAGAAACAACTCCAAAATTTTCTGACAATTAAAGCTGAGCTTTTTAAAATGCTCCTGATACAATTGATATCTTTCATTTAGTTCGTACCAATCTTCAATTTCGCCGTCAATATTAATAAAATTTTCCGAATCAGCAAAAAAAGTTTTCTCATTTTTTCTTTTCTCAAGCTTTTTTAACCATATTAAACGGCACACAGAGTATAAATAAGTATTAAAAGAACTATCAATTGTTAAATTTTCCTTTGCCAGTTTTTGATAAATAACCAAAATTGCATCCTGATATACATCCTGAACATCTTCGTCACTTCCGCTATTTTTTTTTATGAATGCACTTATTTGATAAAAGTACTTTTCATAAACAAAATCCAGAACAACAGAATCTCTTTCCTTTATCCCAACAGATATTTCAAGCGTAGTATATTCCTGCACTTCTTAACTAGTTAATTCCAAATAATGCAAAAAGGTTACCCTGTTTTGCAAACAATTTTTAATTATTTTTTATTAATCAGGAAATCAGTCGGATAATATTATAAAAATATTTGCTTCTATCCATTTCCCAAATATATCAACAATTTAAGGTGCGTTTTGTTAATTGCACCTTTTTTTAAATTTTATTCTTGCATTAATTATGAATAATCTTACTAGTTTTTACCGGTGGAGATACGGTTATTTCCGCAACTCCTGAAACTACACCTGAACATCCCGATTCATTTTTTACTGTAACTAATGTAAACTTATGTATCTCCGGTGGATTTGACAGAGATCTTGTTTCCAGCGTGTAAGGACTTGATTCAATATCCTTTATCGTAATATTTGATTTTCCGTCATTATATTCAACACTCCAGGGAGCTGTTCCTGTTAATGAAATGCCAATTCTATTTGTTCCTGTGTTCCCATCAAATAAGGTATCAGAGCCGCTAATAACAGCCGTTGGAACTGGCGCAATCAGAATATTTAAAGTAATAGTGTCGCCACTTCTTCCATATTTGTTGGTTTCTAAAACTTTTACAAATTCGGTACTCTGTTGATCAGTGACTTTCCATGTAACCATAATGCTGTCACTCTTAGTTTCTGCACCGTAACCGACAGTTCCACCGTTGCTTGCAATCCAGGTGTATTGCGAACCTTCTGTTTTAACAACCTTGTAAAATTCTTCTGATCCCGAACATACTGTGTCAAAATCCGCCTGGCCGTATGATGATATAAAGCCAAAAAGGAAAATTACAATGCCAATTGCTTTTGTGATTGTTGATTTTTGTTTCATTCTTTAAGTTTCTTAATTTATTAACTATAATTTTTTCAGTTTCTTAATTCATACGTAAATTATTATATTTTGTTTAGAAATTTGAAGTTTTTTTGCAATTATGTATAGTTTGTAAAAAGTTAATAAAATAAAAATCACAATTAACTCTGTATCAAGACTTCCATACTCCGGAAATAGTATGTCCACAGGAGTTGCATTTGCTATCCAGAATATTATTTTTTAATATTCTGAAACCTTTTCTTTCAATTAATAAATTTTTGCAATTCGGGCAATAGGTATTCTCTCCATCAGAACCCGGAACATTTCCAATGTAAACATAATTTAATCCCGAGCGAATAGCTATCTCTCTGGCTTTAGTTAATGTCGAAACCGGAGTAGGAGGTAGATTTGTGAGCTGATATTGAGGGTGAAACCGGCTGAAAAACAGTGGTGTGTCCACAAATCCGTTTAATACCAGCCAGTCGCACATTCGCTTTATCATATCCATATCGTCATTCCACGTTGGAACAATAAGGTTTGTTATTTCAACCCAGACTCCTTCCTCCTTCAGAATTTTTAAAGTGTTTAATACAGGTTCCAGAGTTCCGGCATTAAGCATTTCATAAATTTCGTTGCTGAACGATTTCAGATCGATATTGGCTGCATCAATATATTGACACCATTCTCTTAATGGTTTCTCATTAATATATCCGGCAGAGACCAAGATATTTTTTATTCCTTTTTCTCTGGCAATTTTTGAAGTGTCATACGTGTATTCATAAAAAGCTACAGGGTCGGAGTATGTGTAAGCAATAGATTCACAGTTGTTTGCAATTGCCTCGGATATCACCTTTTCGGGCATCAGGTCGACATTCCTGGTTTCTGTAGGGCTTGCCTGCGAGATTTCCCAATTCTGGCAGTTGAGGCAGGCAAGATTACAACCAGCTGTTGCTATGGAAAACGCTTTGCTGGATGGCAGGAAGTGGTACAACGGTTTTTTTTCAACTGGGTCAATATGAACCGCACAGGGATTGCCATATGCAATGCTGTACAATGTGCCATCAATATTTATTTTTGTACGACAGTCTCCGGTCTCACCAGATTTTATTTTGCATTCATTCGGACATATCTGACATTTGATTCCTTTGGGTGTCATAACCCAATGCCGTGCTTCAATACTAAACTTGTTAAGCCCTTGCACCGGAGAATTAGTAGTGCATGGCGCACCAGGAAACAGTGACAAAGGATTTGAAAATAGATTAAAGGAGTTTAAACCCAGAGAAAGAGCACCAAAACCCAAAGCACTTCGTTTAATAAACTCTCTTTTTGTAATCGTATCTGTTTTCACAACAAGGTGGATATTTAATTGAGATGTAAAATTACATTTTTTTCTGCTATGTTCAGAATGATTTTGTTACAGATTCATTTGTATTTTGCAAAAATAAGATAAGCAACACCAAAATTTAGAATTCCAATTATAAAACAGGTGTAAAAAATTCCAATCACAGGAATTAGGACGGCAGAAATTAGTAATGCTCCGAATGCAGAGCCAATTATTTCGGAACTGTATGAGCTGGCAGCTATTGCAGATAATGTTCCGTCAGAAAGCTTTGTTGCAATTGAAAACTGTGTCCCTGTTAATATTCCAGAGACAAAAACTAAAATAACAAAAATAATATGTACAATAATCCCATTTGCAGAAAGTGAATCCAGCGAAAATATTGCAACTGGTAGAAGGAGTGTAAAGACTCCTGTTACAAACTGGACATAGTAATAGGTCTTGAAACTTGTCCCTAAAACTTTGTAAAACCTGAAAGATCCATAAGCAAGGCCAATCATGAAAATGGTGATTATAATACCTGTCATCTGATAGATGTAGCCATATAGTATCTGAAATGAAATGAGCAAAATTATCTCTGTCGAAACAGAAGTTAAACCTGTTGTAAATAATCCGATATTTATAATATTCATTCTTGAAACGATTACAAGTACCGGAATCGTAATGATGAAAATCCAGATATTGCCTGATATATTAAAATGTGCAAGCCAATACCTCCACTGAAGAAAACTTGCAACAGGTTTGAAGTCCCTGTTTATTTCAGTTTTTGAGCTTAATTCGTTTATTATTTGATTGCCTCTTTCTTTAATTTGATCGTCATCAATGTAATACTTGTTGACATATTCGGTGTTTATTTGTTTTGATTCAATCAGATTTGAAATACTATAGCTCAGTTGACCGTTGGAAGCGAGAAAGTAGTTTCTGCCTCCCGGAATTATCAAAATATTTTTAAAGACTTTTTCTAAAGTGGAATAAATAACCGAGTGAATCTCAACGGATTCAGCTCCAGTATAATTGGCAGTGGGAGGGAGGTTGATGGAAAGAACCCCATTTTTAGTCAGTCTCCTTTCCATCTCCTCGAAAAACTCATAAGTGTAATATCTGTTGATTTCAATATTCGAGGGAGCAGGAAGGTTTATTATTGCAACATCATATTTTTTATCAATATTTTTTAGAAACAATCTTGCGTCTTTGTTTATTATTCTCACCTTTTTATTTTTTACAATATTATCTGTAAACTTCTCACCTTCTTTTATTATCCAGGGATTTATTTCGACATAATCCAATGAGTTTATGTTGTATTTCAAAATCTCCTTTATTGTTCCTGAAATTCCACCTGAAACCAACAAGATATTTTCCGGATTTGAGTGTTGAACCATCGCATAATGAATGTTTTCTTCATTTGCTATGGTATTATCAGTTGAAAATAGTGTTGTGCCATTTTCATAAAAATTCAATTGATCTGCCACTTTCGTAACTGTTAATTTTCCAAAAGGTGTCTCCTTGTAATCAATAATTTCCTGATTGGGATACAGATAGCTCAATGCTTTTTTGTCAATATTTTCAGGAATAATCATAACAATAATTATTAGCCCTGTCAGTGCTGTAATAGCTGCTGCAGTTTTTTTGTTTAAAACCAAAAGAAAAAGAACAGCAAGAATGAAATTGATTACAAAGATTATTTTTAGGCTGTCGAATGTGCTGAAAATAAACAGGAGTAGGAAGTTAAACAGTAACCCGCCTGCGATGCTTCCAATAGCATCAAAAGAGTATATTTCGCTTATTAGGTTTTTTTTAAGTAATTCAGAGACCTTTTTTGAGAGCCACGTAAACAGAAATCCCGAGAAAATACAGAAGGGTGTAAGAAGAATTAAAGAACTGTAATAAATCTCAAAGGGACTGAGCATTCTTCCCGGAGTGAAAATAATGTTTCTGAAAAAAGACAATGAAAAAACTGTAACTAACGGAAGTACCCCCATTAAAACCTGTAGAATTACAATTGATATTGTTTTGTTTGGCGAACTGAATTTTCCGATATATGCTCCTAATCCGGTTAGTAACATCCAGTTCGAAAGCAGTATTCCAATGACAAGTTCGTTGCTGCTAACTGCTGATAGAAACTCGCGGATCAGAATTATCTGGGTTATTACTGATGTAAAACCAAGAGAAATTGCAGAAAATTGATAAATATGTTTCTCGTTCAAAAACATTTGCTAAATTTGTTATGTCGTTTTTGATTAGAATTTTTCACGAAATTAAATAAAAATGGCTTACGGAAAATTATCTTACACTGGCTTATTTATTCTGATGGCTTTATTTACAAATTGTTCTGCACAGGATAGAAATATGGAAAAAGATTCTCAGCAGCAATTATTTAACAGGCAGCCTGCTGTTGCAGGACAGTTTTATCCTGCTGATTCTACTGAATTGAGAAATATGATTCAGGGGTTGTTTGAAAAGGCATTGTCTCATAAACAGGGTGATGCGCTTGCAATCATTAGTCCGCATGCCGGATATGTCTATTCGGGCGAAGTGGCTGCAACGAGTTTTAATCAGGTTGATCCGGACAAGAAGTATGAGAATATTTTTATCATTGCATCAAGTCACAGAGCTTACTTTAAAGGCGCATCAATATACAGTATCGGTAACTATGAAACTCCGTTGGGTGAAGTGAGAGTGAATATTGAGCTTGCTCAAAAACTTATTGATGGAAGCAAAATGTTTTCCTATGTCCCCAAGGCCCATATCGGAGAGCATAGTATTGAGGTTCAGTTGCCGCTGTTACAATACACAATGAAAACTTCTTTCAGGATAGTTCCAATCGTTATCGGTACCCAGACTGCTGGTGATTGTAAAAAGATTGCTGACGTACTCACACCATATTTGAATGAAAATAATTTATTTATAATAAGCTCCGATTTTTCACACTATCCCTCTTATGTTGATGCTGTCGAACTTGATGAGAAGACTGCAAAATCCATTGTTTTAAATAATCCTCAAATCTTTTTGAATGAGATTAAAAACCCTGACAACTCAGGCGTTCCTGAGCTTGCAACAAGAGCCTGTGGCTGGACATCCATTCTAACACTCTTGCATATGACTGAAAACAGGAGTGATGTTGAGTATCAATTATTGGAATATAAAAATTCAGGAGATGTTGAGTTTGGAGATAAAAGCAGAGTTGTGGGATACAATTCAATTGTACTGAAAAAAACAACTAAAAAATCAGATAAAATGGACTTTTTTCTTGATCAAAATGATAAAATGGAATTGCTTTTAATAGCTAGAAATACTGTGGTGCAATATGTTAAGGACGGAACTGTTCCCCATGTGGATACTACTATGTTGTCTAATCGGTTGAAGGTTAATGCCGGCGCTTTCGTTACACTGCATAAAAATCAAAAACTGCGAGGGTGCATCGGCCACTTTGAAGCTGACAAGCC
>JAOZLR010000290.1 GCA_029934735.1 Bacteroidales bacterium | reverse complement strand
AAAGTCAAAAGTATGATTAACAAAGAGATTGGAAAGATATCCCTCATGCATTTTATATCAATATGATGTAAAGACACACAACTGTGTGCCTTTACATTTCTTGAACTTACTAATTTGTAAAATAAATATTAATCTTTCTCATTCCAAACCGGGATTCTTCCGGGCGTCCAGGGGGCACCGGCTTCTTCAAGTCCGTTTTCTATCTGCGGAAGCTCATTGCTATTAATGTTCTTCAATTGCTCAAGAATTGGAGGAAATTCATCCTTTAGAATATTATATACATCTTTCTGTGTTTTAGTGACAGCCGATGTTGAGCGCCAGTGAACCCAGACAATAGAGCTTAGCCTTTCATTGATCGAAGGCTGCGCTGGCCAGTTTTCTTCCCTACTGGCTTTTGGCTGTTGACCATTGAATTTCCACATAATACTGTCCAATTCGGCCTGAGTCTTGTCAATCTTCGACATTAACTCTTGTGGAGTTCCTGGTGTGCGCTGAGCTGCCTGCTTGGCTGATTCAATACGGGATACAAGATTCTCGGCAAAATTTTCAGTACCTCTGACAGCTCTTAGCAGCTCGGCAAGTTTTTCCTGGAATGCTACCAGCTCGGCCCTGTCTTCAGCAGGCAGTGTAGTGTTATTCAATACTTTTGTATTAAACTCAACAGGGTCTGTGAGCTTAGTTATTTCTCCTCTATAATACTGAGAAATTGAAACAAAATACTTGCCTGGTAATACATACATTCCACTTCCTCCCATAGAAAGAGGATTGTATTTTCCTTTTCCAAGGTCAACAGGTGATGTCGAAGGGTATTTAAGATTCCAGTTCAAACGATTTATCCCAGTACTAACTCCTTTGGTCAGTTTCCTGATAATATTTCCATCTGCATCGGCAATTGTGAAAATAAGATGAGGCTTAACCTCATTCTTTTCTGCTCGTAACTCATCCATCGTTGGGATGTCTATTTGTTCATCGTTTTTTGCCTGTTCCTTCTCTTTCTTTTTTCTCTCCTGTTTTAGAGTTTTTGGGGACTCTTTAATATAATATGTAAAAGTAGCACCAAAAGCCGGATTTTTTGCAAGATAACCATCTGACCCACTTCCGTAACCTCCTCTGCTTTTCTGAACATACATAAGTACATCCTTTATGGGAAAAATAAGAGCTGTTGAGTCCATAAGATCTTTGTTCAGAATCCTTAAAGGAGTGAAGTCTTCAAGAATATAAAAACCTCTGCCGAATGTTGCGAGAACAAGGTCATTCTCTCTTTCCTGAATTACGATATCCCTTACAGCTATCGTTGGAATACCTGATTTTAGTTGTGTCCATATTTTCCCTCCGTCAATACTGAAAAATACTCCGAATTCAGTTCCTGCAAAGAGAAGGTCTTTATTAACGTAATCCTGCTCCAATGTATGAACGGTACCGTTCTCAGGCAGATTCGAAGATATGGAAGTCCACGTTTTGCCTTTGTCAGTACTTTTAAGAATATATGGTTTAAAATCATCCTGCTTTCTGTTATCGAATGCGGCATATACCACATTTTCATCAAATTTTGAAGGCATGATATCGCTTACGTAGGTATATTCAGGAACTCCCGGAAAACTTTCAATTTTTGTCCAGTTCTCGCCGGCATCATCAGTTACCTGAATCAATCCGTCGTCAGTTCCAACATAAAGCAAATTTTCCAGTACAGGTGATTCAGCTAATGAAACAGCCATCCCGTACAACGATGTAGAAACATCTTTTGCAACAGCATCAATACTCCAGTATTTTCCCATTACCTTGAATGAGTTTCTGTCGAGTTGGCGAGTGATGTCATCGCTGATTACTTCCCAGGACTGACCACGGTCATCACTTCTGAAAACTTTATTTGCAGCTAAATACAATCTTGTGTCAGAATAAGAACTTATAAAAAAGGGTGTATTCCAGTTCCACTTATATGTATCTTCGCCTTTTCGTGCCCTGGGTTTTATACTGATTGCTTCACCACTTTTCTTGTCATATCTTGCAATATTTCCATATTGAGATTCCGAATAAACAATATCAGGATTTCCGGGCTCTATTGCCTGCCAGAAACCATCACCACCAATTGTAGTAACCCAATCGCAACTTGTAACTCCATCGTAGTTAATATTCTGTGAAGGTCCTCCAAAACTACTATTATCCTGTGTTCCACCATAAACCCAGTAAAAAGGCTCTGTATTATCAACTCCAACCCTGTAAAATTGGGTAACAGGAAGGTTTTTTTTATGAATATATGTTTTTCCACCATCGAAAGTTTCATAAACACCGCCATCACCGCCTATCATAAAGTGGTTTGGATTTTTAGCACAAATCCAGAAGGCGTGATCATCAACGTGACGATCGCGAAGACCGATCGACTTCCATGTTTTACCGGCATCAGTTGTATATTTCGAGACAGTCTCCATTGAATATATTTTGTCAACATCATTTGGATCGCAATAAATCTCACTGTAATACTGTCCACTACTGTAATGTGAACTCATTTTCTTCCAGGATTCACCTCTGTCGGTTGATCTGAAAAAACCACCATTGTCGTTTGCTGCTTCAATTATCACATAAAGTACATCAGGATTGACAGGAGATATTGCCAGTCCCATACCACCTTTATCAGATCCCGGTATTCCTGATGTCAGCTTTCTCCAGTTTTTTCCGGCATCAGTAGATTTCCAGACTGCTGATTCCGGTCCGCCACCAATCTTTGTGTAAACATGTCGTCTTCTCTGTTCTGAAGTGGCATAAACAACATTAGGATTTCTCGGATCAAGAACCACGCTGTTACATCCTGTATTTTCACTTATCTCAAGTACTTTTTCCCAGGTCTTTCCACCATCAATAGTTTTATACAGACCTCTGTCGCCTCCGGGTCCCCATGCAGAACCTTCGGCAGCAACGTAAACAACATCAGAATTCCCAGGATCAATAGCAATCATGCCAATATGCCTTGATTCCTTAAGTCCCATATTATTCCACGATTTACCTCCATCGACAGATTTATAAACTCCGTCACCATATCCCAATGCACGTTGGTGGTTATTTTCACCAGTTCCTACCCAGATAACAGAGGAGTTATTGGGATCCATCATAAGGCAACCAATTGAATATGCGCCTTTACTGTCAAAAATGGGTTTAAAGGTTGTGCCGTTATTACTTGTTTTCCAGATTCCACCAGAGGCTGCTGCCACATAATATTCACTTGGATTTTCAGGATTAACTGCAAAATCGGATATCCTGCCTGATGTAAATGCCGGCCCAATACTTCTTAGCTTTAGCCCACTGACCTGGCTTGATTTTAAAGTATCACTCTTTGAATTGTCTTTGTCTTTCTCCTTTTCAGCCTTTAATTGAACAGACGAAAAAAGAAACATCATCATCATTGCGAATGCAAAAAAGCGCATTCCGCTTAAAATGTAATTTTCACTTTTCATAATTTCAGTTTTAAATAAATGATTTGAACGAATTATATTTTCAGTATAAAAGTAGATATTTTTTTAACAATACTGGTTTTTGCTGAAATTTAATTTTTAACGCAACCGCTGGATTCGGTTTTTTACAGACAGTTATAAGAATTAAATATCTCTGATTTGCCTGTAGGTATTTTCTATATTAATATTATTGGCGAAATGGTGGTACTATATCTCGGTAGCTTGTAAAGATCAGGCAGGTAGTTTCTTAATCAGACAAAGTCGGGCATTTGAGACTGTTTTTGTCGTTTCTATGAAAAGGTTACTACTTATATTAATCTTTCAATATTTTTCCTTTCTCAACAAACCCGTCTTTTCCGGTTATAATATAAACGTACAGGCCTGTTGGCAGATGTTGGAGATTTATTGTTTGTGTATGCGGAAGATGACTTGAATAGACGAGTTCTCCGTTTATGCTGTAAATTGTTAGTTCCAGGTTATTATAAAGACCGGTAACAAAGTTCACCTTGTCGTTCACAGGGTTGGGATA
>JAOZLR010000289.1 GCA_029934735.1 Bacteroidales bacterium | reverse complement strand
CTTTCCGCGAGTTTTTTATTAACCAGATAGAGCATTATGAAAACTACAGGGATGTACCTGTCAGTTTTGTTGGCTCGGTAGCTTTTTACTTTGAGGCATTGCTACGCCAGATTGCCGCAGAATTTGATGTTGAGATAAAAAGTATTCTTCGTACTCCTATTGATGCCTTGGCACAGTACCATAAGATTTAAAAACGGGAATCCTTAATTAAATAGAATTCCCGTTTTCTTTTTGTTGATTATTTATTTCCTATTGCAACGGCTCTACTACCTTAATAAGCTCAGGTAAGTCCATCCCAATTTCTTTTAGAAATGATATTTTTGGCACTCCGTTTTTGTTCCAGCCACGGCGTTCGTAAACAGCATCAAGAAGTTGTTCGTATTGATCTTCACGATATTTACGATGTATGGCAAGTTTTTCCTCTGTTGTTTTTCCTTCAGGAGTAACACCAATCAAATCTTTCATTTGCTTGTCATACCTTTCAGTTCTTGATTCATATTCCTCAACGGTAACAGGACCTGCAGCGCGATATGGCTGAGCATCGTGTTTTCTGAGACCATAACCTCTTCGGATAGAAAAAATACGCTGAAAGTTATAAACTCTTTCCGATTGTTTTATCATCTCATACTTGTCGAAAGGTTTACCTGTAACAGCTTTGTAAATTGTTACATAATTATCAACATGCTCAGGTACTTTTGCCGGCTCATCAGCTTCGGCATTGCTTTCGGGCTCAACATCGTTCCACGGTAGTTTACATAATCCCTGTAGTCCAAACCATGTTCTGAACATTGGGAAATAGTGTAATGCCTCAGCTTTCTTCTCAAAAGTAGGAATCTGATTGTTCACCATATCCATAAAGATAAGCCAGGCCTCATCGTGTTGTGGCCCTTTGTTTGTCATTGCATATCCACCCTGTTGAGCAAGAGACTCTTTTGAAACATATTGCGAATACTCAAGTCCTTTATTTTCCATTCCGATGTCTTGCATAAATTGAGGATCTCCCCAACCTTGTTCTGCAAAATAATTCTTCAGCCAACGCACTCCCATTCCTGCAATTTTTCCAAATCCTTCACCTTTTGCAACCAGATGTAGCAGTTCCATTGAACCATCAGAATTCCCGAAATTAAGCTTTAAGCCTCCGGTACGTTCTTCATTGAGTATTCCGTTTTCGTAACATTCCATCACGAATCCCATAATTGTTCCCCATGAAATTGTACAAATTCCATAAGTGTCACAATAGAAGTTTGATTCAATTGTAAATTCAGGGTCAAAAATTCCTTGTATTGAACCAAGAGATGAAGCGGATTCATACTCGGGTCCCTCGACTAAAACCTTTTGTCCTTTATATGGGCCGGTTCTTAATTCGTAATTATCAACTCCTTTGGCACACGACATGTTGCAGCCAATCCAGCATCCGTCAGGCATTCCCTGTGTAAAGTATTTTTCTTTATATATGTCCGAATGGATTTTTACAGCTTCCGGCGAGTTTCCGTACTTGAAATTATTAACCGGTAACAGATCGTAGTCGTTCATAACATTTGTGAGGTGGGCTGTTCCCTTTGTTCTCATTTCAGCCTGAGAATCGTCAAGTTCTCTCATCTCACGGTTAAAACGCTTGCCTCTTTCCATTATGGCCTTTAGATCAACTACGTTGTTAAGATTTCCTTTTACTCCCGGGATTTTAACAACTAACGCTTTAAGATTTTTATTTCTGAATACCGTACCTATTCCACCTCTTCCTGCCTGCTTTAGCCTGGCTTCTTTACGCTTCAAATCATAAAAACTGAAATTAAGCATTCCGATTAATGAATTTCCAGCTGCGTCACCTGTTGAAACTACAGATATGTTTTTTTTATCCTTATCGTCATCAGCATACATCTCGTGAAGAATAGCAGCTAATTCATGACTATCCATAGGTTCCAGAGGAGCTTCAAGTATTTGAACTTTGTGATTTACTCCATCTATGAAAACTATTATATCTTTGGTGGCACCTTTTCCCTGAATTTCAATACCGTCAAATCCGGCAAACTTTACAAAAGGGCCAAAATATCCACCAGCATTACTGTCAATAGGAATGTTTGTTTGCGGAGATAGTGATACTACCAGTGATTTTCCCGTCCCGGAATACTGGGTTATTCCACCAATAGGACCTGAAAAAATATTGATTTCATTTTCGGGGTCATCCCATTTGGTCTCCGGTGTTGTAGCATCCCATAAAAGTCTGAGTCCATATCCTTTTCCACCAATGAATTTTTCTTTCACCTCTTCAGAAACAGCTTTTTCTTTAAGGGTATTGTCGCTAAGATTTACATATAAAATCTTGTCGGTATAGCCCTTGTCAAGAGGAGTAAATTCATAACTCCATTCCTTAAGAATTTTATGGGCATCCTTCATTTTTTGAATATCATGCATAACGATTTGCTTTAATAGTTATTAACTTCTTTCTGTTTTTTTGCAAAAATAATTGATATAAATATATCTTTGATGAAATTTATTAGAAATTCTCATTATGCATATATCTGCATATCGCTTGATTAATAGTTGGTTATTGTGTAATGTGCTAAAATCTAAACAATTCAGTACATCAAATTGAAACGATGGTTATGAATCTTGATAACAGGGAAGAGCCGTTAAGGTATTATTTTACGAAGTATGGATTTGATAATTCTATAGTTAATAGAGTTGTGGCAGGTGATAAGTATCTGGGACTGATGCTTAACGGTGGACAGATTGGGGTTTGCGCAACATTGAGGAATTTGGTAGATATTGTCAGATTGGAAGATGAATTATTCCCCGATTTAAATAATCCGGATCACCGGCTTATTTATACTGCTTATTTGAATGCATTGTTGAATTATAAATCGGATTATAGTGATGAAAAGGATATATTTGATTTTGTTAACTTTGGGAAGTATAAAAAGGTAGTAATGATTGGTGATTTTAAGCCAATAGTAAATAAGTTCCAGGAATCAGAACTCGAAGTTAGTGTTTTTGACCTTTATAGTAATAGTGAAGTTGTTAAACCAATTGAGCACAGAGAAAAGTATTTAATGGAAGCAGACTGTGTAATATTAACTGCAACCAGTATTTTTAATGGAACTTTTGTAGAAATGCTTGAAAAGGTGGGAAAGAATGTTGATGTTTTTATACTTGGCCCGACTGCAATCCTGGATATGGAGATGAAAAATTACAGAAATGTGAAAGTGATTTTCGGGACAATATTTGAGAAAAATGATTACCGTGTTCTTGATGTTATTGCTGAAGGCCACGGGACACGGCATTTTCAAAAGTATGGTAAAAAAGTTTATTTATGACATTTGAAGAGATACAGAGGAGACTCTCAGGAAAGATTGTAGGAATTGCTGGTGCTGGTGGACTTGGCTCTAACTGTGCTGTTGCTCTGGCTCGTGTCGGGATAGGGAAACTTATTATTACTGATTTTGACGTTGTTAGCAAAAGCAATCTTAACAGACAATATTATTTCTATAAACAAATCGGACAAAAGAAAGTGGTTGCTTTAAAGGAAAATATTATTGCGATTAACCCTGCAGTTGAAGTGGAGGCTTATGATGTGAAACTTACTCCTGATTCAATAATCACTCTTTTTAGTGATTGTGATGTAATTGTGGAGGCTTTTGATCTGGCTGAGATGAAGCAAATGATTATTGAAACTGTTTTAAGTGAGATGCCAGGTAAGCCTTTGGTTACAGGGCTTGGAATGGCTGGCTGGGGTGACAGTAATTCTCTCAGATTCAGAGAAGAGGGTAATCTTTATATTTGTGGTGATGAGAAATCAGAAATTTCTGAGGATAATCCGCCACTTGCACCAAGAGTTGGAATAGTTGCTAATATGCAAGCCAATACTGTTCTTGAGATATTGTTGGGTAAGGTTAGATAACAATAAATAAACAGATGAAAATAACACTGAATAACAGAATGGAAGTATTAGAAAATACAGACCAAATGACTGTACAACAGTTGATAGAGAAAAAGAATTTTACCTTTAA
>JAOZLR010000288.1 GCA_029934735.1 Bacteroidales bacterium | reverse complement strand
AGTTGGTAAAAACATTGAATCATTTTTGCCAAATTATGAACAATGTATAAGAATAAAAACCTTAAAAAATGAAAAACAGCTTTAACTCAATTGTATTTGCAATCGCAATTATAATCGCCTCATTAGTATTAGGTAATGCGTTTATAAATCGAAATAAATCGGAAGGGACAATTTCTGTAACCGGACTCGGTAAAACAGATTTTACTTCTGACCTAATTGTTTGGAAAGGTAAGTTCACTAAAGATAATATGGATCTTAAGCAAGCCTATTCTGACTTAGAAACCGACAAAAAAATAATTACTGAATATTTAGCCTCCAAAGGGTTTGACTCTAAAATTATTGTTTTTAGTGCAGTAAAGACCAATAGAAACACAAAAAGAAATTATTCAAATGACGGGAAGTATTTAGGAGAAGAGTTTATTGGATATACTTTAGGGCAAACAGTTCAGATAGATTCAAAAGATGTTGAGAAAGTAGAAAAGATATCAAGAGAAATCACAGAACTGTTAAATAAAGGCGTTCAATTCTATTCAGAGCCTCCTCGATATTATTACACAAAACTTGCTGATTTAAAGATTGAAATGATATCAAGAGCAACAGAAAATGCTCGTCTCCGTGCCGAGAAAATTGCTGAAAATTCAGGAGCGAAATTAGATGAACTGACAGAGGCCAGAATGGGAATTTTTCAGATTACCGGTCAGAATTCAAATGAAAACTATTCATGGGGAGGTGCGTTCAATACATCTTCAAAAGAAAAGACTGCATCAATTACAATGAAATTAACTTATAAAGTAAGATAAAAGAAGGCATTGATTGACGCTTTGCACTTAAAATTGCATAGTGGGAGCTTGAAGAAAATCTAATTTACAATCTTTTGGTAAATATTAGTTTCACATAAAACCAAGCAAAAATGGAAAAAAGTAAAAAAATTTTGAGTTGGTGCTTAATAACTCTTTTCGCACTATTTGCATTCACAGGCACGAATGCACAAACAGTTAAAAAAGTCAAAGTCAATAAAAACACTTTTGGAGCTATTGAGGCGCGGCACATTGGCTCTGCCACAATGAGCGGACGGATTGCTTCGCTTGACGCTGTGCAGGATGACCCAAGGATAATATACGCCGGTTCGGCCAGCGGAGGATTGTGGAAAAGTAAAAATGGCGGGGTTAAGTTTAAACCCATATTTGACAAATACAATCAAAGTATCGGAGCAATTACAATTGATCAGGATCACCCTGACACAGTATGGGTGGGAACCGGAGAAACCTGGACAAGGAATAGTATATCTGTTGGTGATGGGATATATAAAACCACTGATGGTGGTGAGAATTGGAAAAAAATGGGGCTTGAAAACAGTGAGCATATCGGAAAGATCATAATCCATCCAACAGACCCAAATACTATTTATGTTGCGGCTCTCGGCCATCTCTGGAATGCAAATGAAGAGCGTGGCGTTTTTAAAACAACAGATGGCGGTGAAACATGGGAGAAAATACTTTACATTGACGAGAACACCGGCTGTGCAGACATCGCTATTGATCCTGAAAATCCGGACATTCTTTATGCCGGGATGTGGGATTTCAGAAGGCTTCCATATTTTTTCACATCCGGAGGTCCTGGAAGTGGATTATTCATTACACGTAATGGTGGTAATGATTGGGAAAAAGTTACGGAAGGAATGCCTGCTGGAACTATAGGGAGGATAGCTGTGAGTGTCTCATCTGTTGATCCGAATATAGTATATGCATTAATCGAATCAAAAAAATCGGCTCTATATAAATCTAAAGATAAAGGAAAAACCTGGGAAAAGATGAACGATACTCCTGCTATGGGAGCGCGCCCGTTTTATTTTTCAAATATTATTACCGACCCGGTTGACACAAATAGAATCTACAAACCAGGTTATTACCTAAGCTATAGCGAAAACGGCGGAAAGAATTTCAGTGCAACCTATATAACCGGCGGCAATATTCATGGTGATCTACACCCACTCTGGATAAGTAATAAGGACAATAATTTGCTTTACCTTGGGACAGACGGCGGATTGTACGTCTCAAATGACAAAGGCAGTTCGTGGCGTTTTTTCCGAAATCTGCCCGTATCCCAATTCTATCATGTGATGGTGGATAATAAAAAGCCTTATAATGTTTATGGTGGATTACAGGATAATGGCTCCTGGATGGGACCTTCAAAAAGCCCGAGTGGTATCCAGAACAGAAACTGGACCAGTCTGGGAGGTGGTGACGGCTATTATGTTTTCCCTGACAAATATGATGAAAATATTCTCTATTGGCAATATCAGGGAGGAAATATAAAGCGTAAATATATGGATACGAAAGAGACTAAAGATATTAAACCTTACGAACAAGAAGGTGAAGAAAAATTGCGTTTTAACTGGAATACTCCTGTTGCCTTTAGTCCTACAAGAGATGTGATGTATGTTGGTGCTCAATATCTTTTCAGATCAGAAAACAAAGGAGATTCCTGGGAACGAATCTCCCCCGATCTTACTACTAATGATCCTGAAAAACTAAAACAGGAAAAGACAGGCGGTATTACTATTGATAATTCAACTGCCGAAAACCACTGTACTCTTTTTTCAATTAATGAATCATCCCTCGACGAGAATGTAATCTGGGTCGGAACCGATGACGGCAACTTGCAGATTACTAAAGACGGAGGAGAAGAATGGAAGAATGTTATTGAAAATATTCCAGAATTACCATCCGGCACCTGGGTTTCATGCGTCACTTCAAGCTTGTATGATGCAGCAACTGCTTATGTAACTTTCGATGGGCACCGTACCGGTGATATGACACCATATTTGTATAAAACAACTGATTACGGTAAAAACTGGACTTCACTTATTGACGATAACATTAAAGGATATTGTTATAAAATGATTGAAGATACCGAAAACTCAAATCTTCTGTTTCTTGGTACTGAGTTCGGCTTGTTTGTCTCTATAGATGGTGGAAAAGTATGGTCTCAATTTAAGGGTAAGTTACCAAATGTCTCGGTACGTGACCTTGTGATACAGGAAAGAGAGAATGACCTTGTACTGGGAACCCATGGACGAGGCATTATGATCATTGATGATATAACTCCCTTACGCCAGCTTACTGAAGAAATATTGCAAAAGGATATAGCCTTCTTAAACTCCAGGCCTTATGAACTCGGATACCTGGGTTGGGAAATGGGGTTGACAGGTGATGATGAATTTGTCGGGTCCAACCCTCCAGGCTCTTCAATAATTTCATATTATCTGAAAAAGCGGCATATTTTCGGAGATATGTTTATTGAAATTTATAATGATAAAGGAGAAAAGATAAAAGAACTTCCGGCAGGCAAAAGAAAAGGAATAAACAGGGTTTCCTGGAGGATGCGAATGAAGCCACCCAAGGTTCCCAAATCTCCTTTACTGGCCTTCAGAGCAATGTATGGACCGACTTATCCGCCGGGAGAATATACAGTTAAAATCGTTAAAGGTGAGAACAGTTACGAAGGAAAAGTAAATGTAATATATGACCCAACTATTCCCCATTCAGCAGAAGATCGTGATGCAAGACTTGTTGCATTGATGGAAGCATACAACCTGTTGCAAGACCTGGGATTTCTTGATAAACAAATCAGGGATATCAGGGATCAGGCAATAGATAATGAGATAAAAGCTAATAATAAATCCCTGAGTAAGAAGTTAGCAAACCTTTCCGGTAAAATGGAAGAGATGCATAATGAACTTGTTGCAACTAACGTAACCGGTGCCATTACAGGAGAAGAAAAGCTTCGTGAAAAGATTGGTGATATTTATAGCGCAATCCTGAGTTATCAGGGAAAACCCACTAAATCGCAGATAGATCGACTGTCTAATCTTTCGAAAGAAGTTACAGTCAAAAGGGGTATTATTGACAACCTGAAAGAAACTGAGCTACTAAACCTGGATAAGCAACTTGAAAAAGAGGAATTGAAAGGATTTAAGATAATTACGAAAGAGGAGTTTTTAGAGGA
>JAOZLR010000287.1 GCA_029934735.1 Bacteroidales bacterium | reverse complement strand
AGATTGATGTCATTAACAAGTTTCCTAAGCCAGGGGCTGTACGACACGCCAAAACCCATATCTTTTTCAGCAAAGGCATACTTGGCAGGATTCCAGTGTTGTGAGTTTACATCAGGGGCTGTGGCTACGCCAACCTCTCCCATTCCTCCTGACCTGGCGTCAGGGCCTATCATTAAAAAAGGTACTGCTGTAGTAATTGTGTTTTGTGATTGTTGACCAATGTAATTTGGTTTATCCTGAGAGCTTGCAAAAAATGGTGTGAAACCTAATATTGCTCCCAAAAATAAAATGATTGTCTTTTTCATAAACTAATTATTGTGAATAATCCTAATAATTTTGACTTTGCAAAAATAACGCAAATTTGATATTTTAATTGCCTTTAAATAAATTGCGGTTGCAAATTAAAACAAAATAGTAATTTAGCACTCTGTATTTCTGCAAAATAATTTAAGTAACTAACTTATTTTAGTTTTATTGTATAACAATGCGATAAATTATTAAATAGTATGCAAAAGATATTAATATTAGTTGCCGGTGGGGCTTTTGGAACCTTTGCAAGATATGTAATTTCAGGAATGCCGTACAAGTATTCGTATCCTGTTTTTCCGTGGGGGACTTTTTTAGTGAATGCAATAGGAGCATTTTTTATAGGTCTTTTTTGGGGTATTTTCGAAATAAAAAACATAACTCCTGAAGTGAGGGCATTTATTTTTATTGGTTTTCTCGGAGGGTTTACAACTTTTTCGACCTATGCACTTGAGACAATGAACTTTTTTAAAGCGGGTGACATTAAAATGGCATTGATCAATATACTTGCAAATAACATAGGTTCACTTTTACTTGTTCTTGCAGGATTCTGGTTGTCAAGAGAATTTATTAACTACATAAAATAGGAATCATGAAATTGCCTGTGGAGGGATTATTAGTACGAATTTTTGTTGGCGAAAGCGACACCTATGACGGAAGACTGCTATATGAAGCTATTGTGTTAAAAGCAAGAGAATTGAACCTGGCTGGTGCAACCGTTCTCAGAGGTATTATGGGGTTTGGAGCTGCAAGCCGTATTCATTCGGCCAGACTTTTAAGACTCTCGGAAGATATGCCGATCATAATAGAAATTGTGGATACAAAAGATGAAATAGACAAAATAATGCCTTTCCTGGATGAAGTTGTTGGTCAGGGGCTGATAACTCTTGAAAAAGCGCAGGTAATTAAATACAGGTAAGGAAAGAGAGTTGTGAGTTATGGGTTATGAGTTGTGAGTTATGCGAACCGAAATAATAATTGATTCCACCCCTTGCCAGCAAGGTCATGAAATATAAAATTCTGATAACTATTTTGCAATCAGATAAGGAGCTATCTTCTGATACAATTCAGTATAAACCAATGACGAATCTTTTAACTGTGTGACATCAGAATATTTACCAACTTTTATCCTGTAATTAACAATAGATTTAGCAGTATAAAATTCGATATAGGGATGCCTGATTAGCTGCTTTATTGTTGCGCTGTTTATATCAATTTTTTCTATAGATTCAGGATTAACATCTACGAAATCCCTTATCCCTATATATCTAACACTATCCATCCCATATACTTCCAGCAACTGAGTTTTTGAATAGTAGCCTCCAAGCATATCCCTGTACTTCACAATACGTCTCGCAAACGATGGGCCAATGCCCTTTAACTGCTGAAGATCAAGAGTGTCTGCTGAATTAATCTCCACGATGACTGTATCCTGCCTGGATGTGTATGATATTTTAACCGTATCGGTTTCAATGTTAACGAAAGGTTCAAGTATTGCAAATTCCTCTGGCTTCATCCCATAAATACGTTTCAAATCATCTTTCTTATAAAACATACCACCTTTATCCCTATAATTCAAAATAGTATTAATCAGCTTCACCCTCAAGCCCATTTTTAACCACTCTTCCTCCTCAAGTGTATTCGGATCAAAGGGAAAAGGTATGATCTCCGTTGATACAACCAGTTCTTTGGTTTCGCCTTTTGTCACTTTTTCAATCAGAATATAAGATTCCAGAACTTTATATTCTTCCTCTGAGATACTGTAAATTCTGGCAAGGTCTTCCTTTCTGTAAAACCTGCCACCCTTTTCTTCATAATTTTTAATGACTTTTATCTGCTTATCAGATAGTCCAAGTTTTTTCCATTGGCTAACAGGAAGTCCATTAGGATTGAAAGGAAAAGGGTGAAGATTATTAGTAGTATTTTTAGTTTTATCCCTATAATGGGATTTCTTTTCGGCTTGTTCCTTTTTTGCGTTTTGTTGAGACACCTCAAACTCAGCTATCTCATTTGAAAATTGCGTATAATCAGATTTCTCATCCTTCACAAAATATGGTAACAGAATATTTATCAGGATAACCGTAAAAATCAGTACCAGTAAAACGACTATTCCCCGTTGCTCGGTGCGGTTAAATGTAAAATATCCTTTTATCTTCTGATTAATACGGTTCAATGTAGTATTATTTGAATTCCTTAATCTCCCCGCTTTTTAATCTTCTTTGATAGTCTTGCAAATCCCTTTTTATTTCAGGTGCAAGAATCAATAGTCCGAGAATGTTAGGAAATGCCATAGATAGAATCATCATATCCGAAAAATCCATTACAGAGCCAAGATTTGAGGAGGCGCCAATTACAATAAAAAACAAGAAAATTATGAAATATGTATATTTAGCAACGTTTCTTGTTTTGAAAACTTTTTCTGAAATATCGCCAAAGAGATAATCAAATCCTTTGAGACCATAATAAGACCAGGAAATCATTGTTGAAAATGCAAACAGGAATATGGCAATAACAAGAAGATAAGGAAACCAGGAGATTACAGTTGAAAATGCCTGCGAAGTAAGTTGTGCACCTTCAAGGCCGGCCGGATTTTCATAAGTTCCTGTAAATATTAAAACCAGGGCAGTCATCGTACAGATAACAACTGTATCAACAAAAGGCTCAAGCAGGGCAACATACCCTTCAGTAACAGGAATTTTAGTTTTAACTGCCGCGTGAGCAATTGCAGCCGAGCCAACCCCAGCCTCATTTGAAAAAGCAGCCCTTTGAAAACCAACAATCAAAACTCCGATAAACCCGCCCTTCATTGCATCTGCTCCGAAAGCACCATCCCAAATAAGTCTGAAAGCTTCACCTGTATGGCTGATATTCATAAAAATAATTACCAATGCCGTACCAACATAAATTACAGCCATAAAAGGGACAATTTTATCAGTAACATTAGCAATACTTTTTATCCCGCCAATAATAACGGCTCCCACAAGAATAGCCACAATAACTCCGAACCAAAAACCGTGATTTGAAACATCGGGGGCAACATAGGCAAGCTGGGCAAATGCCTGATTAGCCTGGAACATATTACCACCACCCAGTGAACCACCAATAACCAAAATAGCAAAAATAAAAGCAAGAACAACACCCAACCACTTCAACCCTTTCTTCTTCAATCCGTCACGCAAATAATACATTGCACCTCCAGATACAACACCATCTTTATCTATTTTACGATACTTGACACCAAGCGTACACTCAACAAATTTAGATGACATACCAAGCAGTCCGGCAACTATCATCCAAAAAGTAGCACCCGGGCCACCTATCGTTATTGCAATCGCCACACCCGCAATATTCCCCAACCCCACTGTCGCGGACAGCGCCGTAGTTAAAGCCTGGAAGTGAGACACCTCCCCTGCATCCTTCGGATCATCGTATTTTCCAGAAACTATTTGAATGGAATGCTTAAACCCGCTAAAATTTATAAACCGGAAAAAGATTGTAAATGTCACTGCTCCAAAAATCAGCCACAAAACAACAAGCGGAATATGTGCCTCCATTGGATTACCATCTGTATCAAGTACGGGATCCCCTTTTTCATCTTTAATAACTGGGTCGTATATCCCTGTTGCCTCAGCCGGATCCCAAAACAGAAATTCACCTAACTTGTCAACAACAGGCCTAAATGCCTGATCAATCCTGTCACTTAT
>JAOZLR010000286.1:2416-4018 GCA_029934735.1 Bacteroidales bacterium | reverse complement strand
TGTTAGTAAATCAGATATTTCATCAGGAAAAATAAGTTGTTTTGTGAAAGATATTGTGGAAGGACAGTTGATATTTGGTGCATTTGAAACTTGAACCTGGGAATCTCTGGTTTTATTCTTACTGGATTTCTTTTTTTTGCTATTTTTGCTGCGTTGACAAAAGGAATTTTTACTTCATTATACTATTTGACACCCTCCATAGCTATTTTTTTGTCAATATAGAATGAATATTTATTTAACTCAAAAATATATACAGATGAGAAAAATTATTCTTTTTACATTCATTTTTACAGTTATGAGTTCATTTCTAATTAGAGCTCAGTTGCCTGTGGAGTCACCTGAACATAAAGCTGAAAGAATGAAATGGTGGACAGATGCCCGTTTCGGGATGTTTATTCACTGGGGACTTTATGCCCTGCCTGCCCGTCATGAATGGGTTAAGCGGTACGAAAGAAAGACAAATGACGAATATGAAAAGTATTTTCCGCTTTTCAATCCAGATATGTTCGATCCGCACGAATGGGCAAAAATGGCAAAGGAGGCAGGAATGAAATATGCTGTCATCACAACCAAGCACCACGAAGGTTTCTGTATGTTTGATTCAAAATATACTGATTACAATGTAACTAATACTCCATACGAAAAAGATATTATTAAACAATGGGTTGAGGCTTTCAGAGATGAGGGCCTGGGAGTTGGGTTCTACTATTCTTTGCTGGATTGGCATCATCCTGATTATACTATCGATAGAAATCATCCGCAAAGTGCTTCTTCGGACGAGGAATATGATAAGCTGAATAAGGGAAAGGATATGAGTAACTATCGACAGTATATTAAAGATCAGGTAAATGAATTATTGACGAATTATGGGAAGATTGATATCATTTGGCTTGATTACTCTTTTCCAGGCGGGAAACACGGAAAAGGTCGGGATGACTGGGATTCGGAAAATCTGCTCAAGATGGTTCGTGAATTGCAACCCAGTATCATAGTTAACGACAGGCTCGACCTTCTGGACCAAGAAGGAGGCTGGGATTTCACAACGCCCGAACAGTATAAAGTTTCAAAATGGCCGGAAAAAGATGGAAAGAAAATAGCCTGGGAAACCTGCCAGACCTTTTCCGGCTCTTGGGGCTACTATCGTGATGAGATGACCTGGAAAGACACAAAACAACTTTTAGTTTTACTTATCGAATCTGTTAGTAAGGGCGGTAATTTACTCCTTAATGTAGGACCAACCGCCAGGGGCACTTTCGATTACCGTGCTGTTGACAGGCTGGAGTCGATGGGGAAGTGGATGAAATATAACAACCGCTCAATATATAGTTGTACCGAGGCTCCTGACGACTTCCCCAAACAGGATAACTGCTTGCTGACATATAATCCAGAGACAAACAGACTATACATTCATCTGCTTGACTATCCAATAAAGCGTCTGACATTGAAAGGATTTGGAGGAAAAGTGAAATATGCCCAGTTTCTGCACGATGCTTCGGAGATAAAATTCGGGAAGCCGCGCCATAATGTTACTTATCAGGAGAAACTAGCCGATCAGGATGTTATTCTGATTCTGCCGGTTGTGAAGCCAAATGTTGAAATTCC
>JAOZLR010000286.1:0-2316 GCA_029934735.1 Bacteroidales bacterium | reverse complement strand
GGTTAAATGTAAAATAAATTCTAACAAAGTAATACAAAATGAAAAGATACTGCCAGGCGCTGGATTTGAAGGATGATCCAAAACTAATTGAAGAGTACATTTTTTGGCATAAACCAGAGAATATATGGCCTGAGATTGTTCATGGAATTAAAGAGGTTGGAATTCTTAATATGGAAATTTACAGGCTGGGAAACAGGCTCTTTATGATAGTTGATGTACCTGATAATTTTGATTGGGATATACAGATGACAAAACTTTCGAAATTGCCACGTCAGGCAGAATGGGAAGAGTTTATGTCGAAATACCAGAAAAGCTCTCCTAATGCTTCATCAAATGAAAAATGGCAGATGATGGAGAAAATTTTCGAATTGGAAAAATAGAAACATGCATTAGCGATTGAAAAAATAATCAAAGTGAATATCCCTGAAATAATATTGAATAAAAACAAAAAGGTCCTTCTTGAGCCAAGGTTTTGCAATTCAGTAGGAGGGGAGCCTGTTCAGGAGGTGACTATTGTTGAATTGCTGTATGATGGTAAATTTCTGATAGTTAATTTTGAATGTTTTGACGATCTGTATGTGGATATGAATTCTTACACTAGAGATAATACGGAATTGTGGCAACAGGAGGTTTTTGAGGTTTTTATTGCATCAGGTAATGATGCTCCGTTTGAATATGTTGAAATAGAAATTAATCCCAATAATGCTCTGTTTATTGCAAATATAACGAACCCTGACAAAAAGGGCAATGGGTTGAAAGTAAATTTAATCTCTCCTGCTAAGTCTGGCATTTCTCACCATGCAGTCAAAGGTGTAAATATGTGGAAAGGTTTTTTGAAAATCCCATTGACATTGGTAAGATTGTCGGATAATGTTCTCAGGGTTAATTTCTACAGGACAATTTTAAAGGAAAAGCCTGAGGATAATAAATGGGTGTCAACACCGGAAAATACAGTTTATGCCTGCTGGCGCAGTACAATGGCTGATGAACCAGCCTTTCACAAGAGTGAGTATTTTGGGAGAATTACATTAAAAGACTTATGATATGACAAAAGCAAAAGTGTCGCTGTTTAAAGTAAACGGGAATGATTACACTATTCCTTTTATATTATTGACAAGCCTTTTCCTGATGTGGGGGCTGGCAAACAATATGACGGACACTCTTCTGGCAGCATTCAAGAAAATAATGAGCATGAATGACTTTCAGACTTCCTGGATACAGCTTGCTTTTTACGGTTCATATTTTCTTCTTGCCCTTCCCGCTGCATTATTCATTAAAAGATTTACGTATAAGTCTGGTGTTTTACTGGGTCTGGGAATGTTCATTGCCGGTTCTCTTTTGTTCTATCCTGCCAGCAACACCCAGCAATACTCACATTTTCTACTTGCCTTGTTTATACTGGCAGGAGGATTATCAATTCTTGAAACATCTTCAAACTCATATGTAATATTTTTAGGCCCGGAAGATACAGCGACTCGAAGGCTTAATCTTGCACAATCGTTTAATCCCATTGGCTCCATAATTGGGGTAGTGTTGAGCAAGTTTTTCATTCTTTCTCATCTTAACCAGGCTTCTGCTTCCGAAAGGGCAGCAATGTCAGTTGAGCAACTAAAAACTATTCAAACAGATGAACTTAACGCTGTTATGGGACCGTATGTTGGAGTAGCTTTTGTCCTTCTGCTTATTTGGATATTGATTGCAGTTTCAAAAATGCCAAAAACCACTGACTTGTCAGGAATGCACTTTGGCCCAACTGTGAAGAGAATAATTAAAAACAAAAATTATGTTTCGGGTGTTATTGCTCAGTTTTTTTATGTTGGCGCACAGATTGGAGTCTGGTCTTTTACTATAAGGTATGTAATGCAGGAACTGACTGTTAACGAGGAGGCTGCATCAAGTTATTATATTGCCGCTCTTGTTGCCTTTACTTTGTCAAGGTTTGTGTTTACGGGTTTGATGAAATTTTTTAAACCAGGTACACTTCTGTCAATAGCGGCAGGCCTTGCAATTATAAGTACATTAATCGTTATTTTTTATGGAGGTATAATCGCTGTAATTGCACTTGTCTCCATTTCTGCTTTTATGTCGCTTATGTTCCCAACTATCTTTGGCCTGGCAGTCCGTGGTCTTGGTGATGATACCAAGGTTGCTGGCTCGGGACTGATAATGGCAATACTGGGAGGAGCACTTCTGACTGCTGCTCAGGGACAAATATCGGATGCAACAGGAAATATTCACTATTCGTTTTTTATTCCGCTGATCTGTTTTGTAATCATTGCTTTTTATGGATTTTACAGTAACAGGTTGAAAGTAGTG
>JAOZLR010000285.1 GCA_029934735.1 Bacteroidales bacterium | reverse complement strand
GCATCGCAAAAACGAACAAACCTTGCAGCCTTTGTTGAAGAATTGATATCAAGAACGCCAGCAAGATTAGCAGGTTGGTTGGCTACAATCCCAACAGGCCTGCCAGCAAAACGTGCGAAGCCCACAACTATATTCTGAGCATAATAGGGCATTACTTCCATAAAATTACCTTCATCAATTACAGTTAAAATAATCTCTTTAATATCATAAGGTTTGTTTGGATCTTCAGGAACAATAGTCTGCAACTTCTCATCTTCACGGTGGGGGTCGTCTGTACATGCTTTTATCGGCGGATCTTCAAGATTGTTCGAAGGTAAAAAGCTGAATAATTCTCTCAGCATCATCATTGCCTGCTCGTCATCTTCTGCAATAAAATGAGCAACACCACTTTTAGAGTTATGTGTCATAGCGCCACCGAGATCTTCCTTAGTAACTTCTTCGTGTGTCACAGTTTTTATTACATCCGGACCGGTAACAAACATATAGCTTGTTTTCTTGACCATCATAATAAAATCGGTAATGGCAGGAGAATAAACAGCACCTCCTGCACAAGGGCCGAGTACAGCCGATATTTGTGGAATAACTCCTGATGCAATTGTGTTACGGTAGAAGATATCTGCATATCCGGCAAGGCTCTCAACTCCCTCCTGGATGCGAGCACCACCTGAGTCGTTAAGTCCAATAACGGGTGCACCCATTTTGAGAGCCAAATCCATTATTTTTATTATTTTATCTGCATTGGCACGACTTAATGTGCCTCCGAATACCGTGAAATCCTGAGCGAAAACATAAACAAGCCTTCCGTCGATTTTGCCATATCCTGCAACCACACCATCGCCCATTATTTTGTTTTTATCAATTCCGAAATCAGTAGCCCTGTGAGTAACAAACTTGTCAACCTCAACAAATGTTTCCGGGTCGAGAAGGTCGCTTATCCTTTCACGAGAGGTTTTCCTTCCGGCATTATGTTGTCTCTCTATTCTCTCTGTTCCCCCTCCAAGTTCAGCAATTTTATTTTTTTCTTCAAACTGTTTAAACTTATCTTCTAATGACATAGTATTTTGTTTTTATGAAATTTGACTTTCGTTTATTATTTATTCAATGATAATTAATGGTTGATTCCCGTCGATAGTATCCCCGTCATTAACAAGAACTTCAATTATCTTTCTGTCCTTTTTAATCTTATATTCACTTTCCATTTTCATAGCTGATATAATAATTACTGTTTCCCCGGCCTTAACACTATCGCCTTTTTTGACCAGGACCCTGACAACTTTTCCTGGCATCGGTGACGAAATTGTGGAATCATCATCCAGGTCATCACTTTTGCGATTTTTCATGTATTTTGCCTCAGCATCTAATATCCCTATATCGTATGAATTGTACAGCGTATTTATGGTGTAGGTTTTTGGCTTATTCCCCGGAGTAAGTTCTACATTATACGATTTGTTATTATAGAGAATAGAATAAACCCCTTTTTCAACTTCAACAAGGTCAACATCATAATCTTCGTCGTTAACAGAAATTTTATAATTATTACCATCCTGAGTTATGAGTTTAACTACTGAAGAACTCCCATCAATATTTATTTCTAATGACATAATTACGTTTTTTTAATTATAATCTTGTAATGTTTCTTTTTCGGCCAAATGCTTTCCAGTTATTGTTAACATCGTCAGGATGTATCCTGTCCTTGACCTTCTTAAGCCTGTTTTGGTAATCTATGAAAGCAGCAATTGTTGCAATGGCTTTACAATCGCCATCACACTTATTTTCTTCCATTAGGATATCCTTGTTTTTCTCAATGAACTGCGTATTATATTTTCCCTCAACAAAATCGGGAGTATTCATTATCTTTTCAAGGAATTTAATACCTGTTTTAACTCCCATTATTTTGTAAGCAAATAAGGCTCTTTTCATTCGTTGAATGGCCTCATCTCTGTCAATTCCCCAGACAATTAGCTTTGAAATCAGAGGGTCGTAATAGATTGGAATTTCATAACCTTCGTAAACATAACCGTCATGCCTTACTCCTAATCCAAGTGGTTCTGTGATGTGTAGAATGGTGCCAGGGCTTGGCATAAAGTTATTATCCGGATCTTCAGCGTAGATACGACATTCAATAGCATGTCCGTTTTGTGATAGATCTTCCTGCTTGTATTTCAATTTTTGTCCGTCGGCAATTCTGATTTGCTCTTTAACGAGGTCAATACCCACAACTCTTTCGGTTATGGGATGCTCAACCTGTAAACGTGTGTTCATCTCAAGGAAGTAGTAATTCAGGTTATCATCCATAATAAATTCAATAGTTCCCGCACCTTGATAATTAGCTGCTTTTGTGGCAGCAACGGCTACCTCACCCATTTCATTTCTTACTTTGGGAGTCATTAGCGGACTTGGAGTTTCCTCAATAACTTTTTGATGACGGCGTTGTACGGAACATTCCCTTTCAAAGAGATGAATTACATTTCCATGGCTATCGGCTAAAACCTGAAACTCAATATGATGGGGTGAGGATATGAATTTTTCAACATATACAGCGTCATCGCCAAAGGAAGCCATTGACTCCGACTTTGCAGCTCTTAAAGAGGGCAGGATGTCTTCCTCTTTTGTTACCAGCCTCATCCCTTTTCCACCACCTCCTGACGAAGCTTTCAGCATAACCGGCAAACCAACTTTTTTGATAACTTTCAGAGCATCTTCCTCAGATGTCAGAGGGTCAGTAGTACCCGGGACAACAGGAACATTTGCGGCCATCATAGTCCGGCGGGCTGTTATTTTATCACCCATTTTTGAAATGGATTCGGATGATGGCCCAATAAATTTAATTCCTTCTTCCTTGCAGCGATCAGAAAATTCGGCATTTTCTGAAAGAAAGCCATAACCCGGATGAATTGCGTCTGCACCGCTTTTTTTTGCTGCATCAATGATGTTTTCAATCACAAGATAGCTTTCGTTTGAAGGAGATGGTCCGATATGATATGCTTCGTCAGCATAGCGAACGTGCATCGACTTGCGGTCGGCATCCGAATAGACAGCAACGGACAAAATGCCCATCTCACGACAAGTCCTCATTATGCGTATGGCTATCTCTCCACGGTTGGCTATTAATACTTTTTTTATCATAAAATAGATTATTATTTGCGATATGATATAAGAATGAGGGTGTTAATTAAGAATGTCATAATTTTTCCTCTTATTTAGAATGCGCAAAAATAACATTATTTTTTTAATATCAACTGAATGTTATGAACATGAAGGGGGAAAGCCCGTCATTGTTATATTAGCAGACTTTAGATTGCTATTAATTAATAGTATCTACTCCACAATTATTTTATCAACGAATGCATTATTATCTGTAACAATTTTTATAAAGTAAACTCCTTTTGGTTTGTCGCTCAAATCAATTATGTTGCTTTTACTTTCTAAAATAATTTCACCTGACTGATTTGTGATCAAGACAATCTTAATATTGTTTTCATCAATTTTAGTTTTGCCTTTTGTGGGATTTGGAAAGATATTTATTTTTCTTGTTTCTATATTGTTTAGCCCAATTGCAAACCCATAACAATAAGCGGAATCAACATAATCTGACTCTGCCTGAGTTGAGTTATAAACCGCAGTAACATGAATCCAGAATGAGCCGTTGTTATAAACAACGAAATCTTCAGGGCAGTTGCTTCCGTATTCTGTATGAAATAGAGTCTCCCCGGTTTGAAATATATACAGCTCTGTTTCTCTGTAAATATTGTAGCCTATTAAGGTGTCTTGTGAAGGAAGCGGAGGACTCCAAGATAATTCAAAATAATTATTTGGCATCACATACCAGTGTTCCCACTCTAAATTATTGACATGATTATATTGTCCGAATGAAGAAAGTGCAAATGCACAAAAAGTGATAAAGAATGCAATTATTTTCATAGCGTCTAATTTTAATTGATTTGAATGATACAAATGTAAGAATTAATAATCAGGTTATCATTTTTTTTATTTGTGAATATCTATGTTAATTACTTATTTAACCGAACTGATTTACCCCTGTTTTT
>JAOZLR010000284.1 GCA_029934735.1 Bacteroidales bacterium | reverse complement strand
CCCAAATCAGGCTTTCCTGTTCAGCATTCCCTTTTGAGTGTTTCCGTGCTCGCAGATGATTGTGGGGTTGCCGATGCCTGGGCAACAGCCTTTATGGTTGTGGGTGTTGAGCTTACTAAAGATTTATTGAAGAAAAATCAGATTCTCGAAGCCTATTTAATCTATTCAGATAAAGAAGGAAATATGAAAACCTGGCATACTAAAGGATTTTCGGATATTCTGGATGAAGAGTATTGATCAAAAATTGGGAGACATGTATGGTCTATTTATGGGCAAGCGTGGACGCTTGCCTTGGTCATTTGCTCAACGCTTGCCTTGGCCATTTGCTCACAGGAAGTACTATTTCCTGCCTTTCAAAGCCCCGTGATGCTGCTCGTAATTCACGCAGGTTGATTCCTCTCCATCTCCACAAATACAACCAATCTTTTCACCCGTTGAAGTATCAACTGTGCTGCACGACTTGGTAAACATACCACCTTTCTGGATAAACATTTTAATACCAATAATTGCAACAGCAAATCCTACCATTGCAATCGTTATGAGAAATATTTGCAGCATAATTGTAGTTGTTTTTATTTTAGCAAGATCATTTTTTATATGTTCAAAATTGTTGTCTTCTGAATTCCGCAAGAATTATTGAAGTGGCAACCGACGCATTTAACGACTCAGCCGATTTGATATGAGCAAACGATGGAATCATCACAGGGTGTGTGATAAACTGCTTTAGGCTACCCGAAATACCTTTCGATTCATTTCCTATTATGATAAAGCCCTCAGAAGGAAGTTTCATCTTATATATGCTCTTCCCTGTCAGAAGTGCGCCAAAAACAGGAGGAGTGAATGATAGACTTGTAAAGAATTCAGTTAGATCGGTGTAGATTGTTTTAACACGAATGAATGATCCCATAGTTGCTTGTATTACTTTCGGATTATAAACATCTACCGTATTATTTGAGCAGACAATATGTCGCACTCCGAACCAGTCGGCAGAACGGATTATCGTGCCGAGATTTCCCGGATCATTAATATCATCAAGCACAAGTACTAGTTCGTTTTTTAGTGAATCGTTATCTGTTTTTGTGTCCGGAATATTGACAACTGCAAGAACCTGATTGGGTGTTTTTAGCGAACTTATTCTTTTTAACTCCTGTTCACTGACCTCTGTTATTTCTGTTTTTTCGGTAATACTTTTGTTATTCTTCATCCATTCGCCAACTGCATAAACACTCTCAACATAGAATGGACTTCTCAAAAGCTCACCAACAATTTTCGGACCTTCAGCAATAAACGTATTATATTTATTTCTGAACTTGTTTGTTTTAAGCGAGTTGATATATTTTGCAGCGTTTTTCGAAAGCATATAGTCTCCTTTTTTACGATGCAAAGATAATTCGGATATTGAATTATTAGTATAAAAGGTTAAAGAAAACCTGATTATTAACTTTTTTCTTATCGGGTGTGTATTTTAAATAAAAAATGAGTACTTTTAGGCGTCTATTTAGATGTACTTCTTTTGTTAAACTTTAAAACTGATTGTTATGAACAATTACAAACCCTATTCCTATCTTTACAAAAAGACTTCTGAGCCGGCAAGGCTAACATCATGTTTTGTTGTAATGGTCCCGGCAGGAAAGAAAATAACTTTGCGTGCAGGCGATCCGTCAACCAACGGAAGTGAAACCAAAATACGGTACGATGTCTCAGCAGATTCTTCACAACACAGCAGCCGCCAGGAGGAACATGAACACGAATTTGCCTGGGATGGTAATTTGCATGATGTTATTGTGGAGGTTATTGACGATGGAAGTATTAAGGGGGGGATAGCAGTAAATTCAAAAAGAGCAGATAATTATTAGGAGTCGTAAAATAAATTAATGAACAAGATAATAATCTCTAACATAAAGCTTTTATTATTTGGTTTAACTTTTATTTTGTTAAATCTGAGTTTAAATGCTTTTTCATCAGATTATAACAATAAAAACGAGGTAAAGACCTTAAATAAGGAAGAGCAAATTGCTTCTGAAAAAATTGATTCGCTTATTCAAACAGGCAGGAGACTTCGGTATAAATATCCTGATAAGGCAGTTAATGTTTTTAACCGGTGTAAAGGAATATCCCGGAAATACAGTTTGAATGACAAGCTGATTGATTGTTATATACAGCATAGTGCTGTTTTTATTGTACATAACATTTGGGACTCTGCACATTACTTCTGTGATACTGCAATATTCCTTGCCGATTCATTAAATAAACCCAATTTATTATCAAGAGCATATCGCTTAAAAGCAATAATATATGGAGAGTCGGGATATACAAATACATCTCTGGAGTTTATAAAAAAGAGTTTAAAAATAGTTAATGCGCATGATACTATTCTTGTTTCTGATATATACAATACTTTAGGCATCACATATCAAACTCTCGGGCATCTTGATTCTGCAACATTTTATTTTCTTAAAGGATATGACTTACTAAAACTTGCAAATAAAGCTGAAAAGGCTTATAGCCAATTGATTAATATTGCTGATATTTTAACACAAACTGGAAATTATTCTAAAGCGAAATACTTTCTTAGGGAAAGTAGGAAACTGCTGGAAGACTCAAAAAATGGAGATACATATCCCGAAAAATCAGCATTAACACTGAACAAACTTGGTATAATTTATTACTATGAGAAAAAGTATGATTCTGCATTATATTACTATAGAATTTGTGAAAAGACTTACAAATATCTAAATATTGATACTTGGCTTGTTTATTTGTATTCAAATATAGGTGCTCTTTATCAAGATGAAATGAAATTTGATAGCTCTATGTTTTATCTTAAGCTATCTATTGATATTGGTAAAAAGTATTCTTTATATAATGAAATTCCTGGGTCTTATAATAATATCTCAAATATTTACCGCAGAAATAAAAACTATAACCTTTCGTTAAAATACGTTGATTCTGCAATAAATATAATAAAAAAGACAGGTGATATAAATAATTTAGTGATATTTTACAAAAATAAATATGAATTATACGAATTAATGGGTAACTATAAACAAGCCTTCCACTACCTCCTGAAAAGCGAAACCCTCTCCGACTCAATATACAACATACAGAAGACAAAGCTGATATCCGACCTTGAGATGAAATACGAAAAGGAGAAAGACCAGGCTCATATTTTAGAACTCCGTAACGAAAACCTTCAAAAAAACCTTGAGTTGAACAGGCGGACAAACCAACGTAATATCTTTTTGGCAGGCGGTACGGGTGTGCTTGTAATTAGTATCTTGCTTTTTGTTTTCTATCGTCAAAGGGTAAAAAGGGATAAGATAATTGCAGTGCAAAAAATAGAAAAGCTCGAAAGAGAGAAAAAACTGCTTGCTGCAAAATCTATTGTCGAGGGGCAGGAAGAAGAAAGAAAGCGGATTGCACGGGAACTTCACGACGGCCTCGGAGTACTTCTTTCCACAGCCAAAATGCAGTTTAAAACTATTGAAGACAAAAGTCCTGAAAACAGGGAGATGATAAATAAGGCTGCCCTGCTGCTTGAAAGGGCTTCAAGTGATGTGCGACGAATCTCCCATAATATGATGCCGGGCATTCTTACAAAACTGGGCCTTGATGAAGCTCTTGAAGACCTGTTTGAAAGCATTAACGATACTCCGGATATTAATGCAGTGCTGAATATTGAGAATGAAGAAGAAAAGCGTCTCCCTGAGAACAGCGAGATAATGATTTATCGTGTTTTGCAGGAGATGGTCAATAACACCCTGAAATATGCGGAAGCAAGCAAAGTAACACTTGAGGTAAATTATAATGAAGACAGTTTATCTTTACAATATACGGATAACGGAAAGGGATTTGATGTTGAAGAAAAACTGAAATTAAAATCGATTGGTCTTACTAGCATTCAATCAAGAATAGACTTTTTGGGCGGGAAACTGAATATCAATTCAAAGAGTGGCCGCGGCACATCTTACTTTATAAATATTCCGGTTAAAGGCATTGAGTCATAGATAAATACCTATTTTATTTATTACCATCAATTTTTCATTAA
>JAOZLR010000283.1 GCA_029934735.1 Bacteroidales bacterium | reverse complement strand
AGGAGCCTCTTCTGAATACCTGCATATCGGGTTCAGGTAATATGCTGACTGATCGGGAAATTCTATTTCAATCCTGATATAGGTGTCATTAGGTCTGAAGTTGTAAGTAGCAGAATTAGTGTTTTTTATAACTTTCTTCAACAAGGCATTTTGCCCAACAAATCTTATCTCTTTTGCTATTGAATCAGTACTAATAAAGATCGTGTCATTTCTAAAATCAACTGCTTTGATGACAGGTAATACTCTTGTTCTTTTTATTTTATCCTCAAAAGACTCTCCCAGTGGTCTGTTAATTCTTGCTCCAAAAGATCTTCCTTTCTTCAAAGCAGCAACAATATCATTTTTATTAGTTGTAGATGAATTGATAAAAGTACAGTGGTGCCCTATTTCATCAGGATTAAAAATGTCATGTGCATCATCATCTCCCAAAATAGTAATATAATTGCCGTTTGAAAGTGCGGTATCCCAGTGTGCAATAGAAAATCTGTAGTTGTTAAGCACCTCAATACCATCGTAATTTGTAAGGTATTTCATGTCAGAAGCAGCAAAGCCGTTTCTTAATAATGGATGTGCGATATAAACCAGTTCATTATCATTCCGAAGTAAATTTAAAATATGCTGTTTGTTACTCAAAGTTTGAAATATTGGATAATCACGCCATAAGACTAATTTTGCTCCCACCAGAACGTGATGATTTTTATGAATCCCATAACCATGCTCATACACAGGAATATAAAAAGGCTCGGTTTCCTTATATCTGTTTATTTTTTGGTAATCAGATGTTGCAATGATGTCATAACCAAGATTTTTATAAGTCTTGAATATCTGTTCGTTAGTATTCTGGCTACCTGATGTTATTCCTCCCCATGCATGCGACTGAATCTGAAAATTTGCTTTTCTCCAATGTTGGTTATCCATATCATCATAAGGATTATAGATATTGTATCCGGAAAACCTTTCCCCAGGTTTGAAATTATATACCGGGCAGGTCAGATACTGAAAAATTATTAAAAGAAGAATTACTGCCAGAAGATAAAGCAATAGCTTGATAATAAATAGAAAAATGCCCTTAATGTTATGCACAGTTAGTAAATTTTAAAACGGTCGCTAAGATAGTAAATATTATAGGGTAAGTAGTTTCATAAATTTGAGCAAGAATATGTGAAACGTTTTTCCTCTATATTTGGGAGGAATATTGAATTATTATTACGAATTTTTAGTTTTGGGAAAATCCTTTGGATTAAAAAATATGAAACAAATAGCTGTGATTATTCGTACTACAAAAACGAAACAGTGCCCATAATAAACATAAGTCGCTGTAAAAGAAAGAGTAATGAAAAATATGATGAGTTTTCATTTTGGTAGATTGGTTTATACAGGGGGGTATTGTTAAAAAATATATTTATTCTCATTTTGGGAAAAATAGCAGAAATTGTAATACATTTGAGCATAATTTGAAAAACTGTATATGAGTTCGTTTAAAATATTTGTTGTAGAGGATGATCCGTTGTACGGGGAGATGTTGAAATATCACTTGTCTTTAAACCCGGATAATGAGGTGATTAAATTTGAAACAGGAGCAGAATGCCTGAAGAACCTGTATAGAGGCCCATCATTAATATCTCTTGATTTTTCTCTTCCTGACATGTCAGGCTTTGATGTAATAAAGAAGATAAAGGACTATAATCAGGATATTCCAATTATAATTGTTTCGGGTCAGGAAGATGTTGCAACCGCTGTAAAATTATTAAAGAGTGGAGCATATGACTATTTTGTTAAAGATGAAGATACAAAGGACCGGCTTTGGAATACATTAAAAAATATTAAGGAGAGACTGAAACTAAAAGAGGAGATTGATGAACTTAAAGAAGAGATAGGCAAAAAATACGAATTTAAGAAGATAATTAAGGGTAACAGCGCCGCTATTAAACAAATTTTTAGCCTGATTGAAAAGGCAACACGATCAAATATCACTATTTCTTTGTATGGTGAAACAGGAACCGGTAAAGAGGTAGTGGCTAAGGCCATTCATTATAATTCTCAAAGATCAAAATATTCTTTTGTTCCTGTTAATGTGACTGCTATTCCAAGCGAACTTATTGAAAGCGAAATGTTTGGGTATGAAAAAGGAGCATTTACTGGTGCAAATACTCGGAAAATCGGAAAGTTTGAATTAGCTAATAAAGGAACAATTTTTCTTGATGAGGTAGGGGAAATGGATATCAATATGCAGGCAAAACTGCTAAGGGTATTACAGGAGAAAGAGCTTACAAGAGTCGGTGGAAACAAGGCAGTTAAATTTGATGCCAGAGTAATTGTCGCAACAAATAAGAACCTGGCCAAAGAGGTTGAAAAGGGTAATTTTAGAGAGGATCTCTACTATCGTCTGTTGGGTTTGCCAATTGAAATTCCACCATTAAGATTCAGGGGTAGCGATATTCTAATTCTTGCTAAGTTTTTTGTTGATGAATTCTGTAGGGATAATAAAATGGATAAACTTCAGATATCATCTAAAGCACAGGATAAACTTATGAAATATCCGTTTCCGGGGAATGTTCGGGAATTGAAGGCTGTAATGGAATTGGCTTGTGTTTTGACAAATAGTGATACAATTGAAGAAGACCATGTCTCTTTTAATTCGACAAATGCGAAAAGCGATTTCCTCCTGGAAGAGGACACATTGCAGGGATACGTAAAAAAGATCGTTCAATATTATTTGCAGAAATATAATAATAATGTAATGGTTGTTGCCAAAAAACTGGATATTGGAAAGTCAACTATTTATCGTATGCTGAAAAATGATGAGATTTAGTGTTTGTTATTAGCCGTTTTTGGATAGAGGTAGTTGCGTTTTTATCATATTAACAATGACTATTTTCAAATAGGGAAAGTTATTATTGGGCTATCTTTTATAATATATTGATAATGAGGTATTTGAATCTGTGGTATAAAAGTTGTAAACCCTATTTTGAGCTTTTTATAGATAATTAGTTAATATAGTGATTGATCAATAAAAAGCCTTTTTTAACAAATAAAATTGAGATAAATGAATTCAAATAAACTTTTCGATCTTACAAACCTTGATGAAATGCTTGGTGGTGACAGACAAGCAATGTTGCAAATGGTAAAAATATTTTTACAGGCAACGCCAGAAAGCCTAACAGAATTGAACAACTGTTTTGATAAAGATGACCTTGACGGCGTTAGCAAGCTTGCACATAAACTCAAGTCATCAATAGATATTTTCTCAATTGAAGAGATTAAGAATGATATTCGCCGGATGGAAAACCTCGCCAGGGAAAATATAAATACTGATGAGATACCAGGGCTTATGAATAATATTAATAGCATTCTTAATGAAGCTATTGAACAGGTTAGACTCGAAAAGGATGTACTCCAGAAAGAACTTTATGCATTATAGAAGGGATTAGAAGTTATATATTTGGCTGGCCAATAAAAAAACACCCTGATTATTCAGGGTGTTTTTTTATTTCTATTTGATTTGTTGACTGTTTATAAAGGTATATTTCCATGTTTTTTTGGTGGATGAGATTGTGATTTGTTTTGTGTCATTTCAAGTGCCTGTATAATTTTATACCTTGTCTGTTTTGGGTAAATTATCTCGTCAATGTAACCAAGTGCAGCGGCTTTATACGGACTTGCAAATGTGTTTTTGTAATCTTCAACAGCCTTTTTCTTTTCTTCTTCGTTAAGCTTGTTTCTGAAAATTATATTAACAGCACCATCCGATCCCATAACAGCAATTTCGGAGGTCGGATAAGCATAATTAACATCAGCACCAATATGCTTGCTCGACATCACATCGTACGCTCCCCCATAAGCTTTTCTGGTAATAATTGTAATTTTTGGAACCGTTGCTTCAGCGAATGCGTACAGAAGCTTGGCCCCATGTTTAATAATCCCCCCATATTCCTGGGTTGTTCCTGGTAAAAATCCCGGAACATCAACAAAAGTGACCAGCGGAATATTAAAGGCATCGCAAAAACGAACAAACCTTGCAGCCTTTGTTGAAGAATTGATATCAAGAA
>JAOZLR010000282.1:1918-4050 GCA_029934735.1 Bacteroidales bacterium | reverse complement strand
CTTTTGTTCAGGTATTTAATCGTTACAGTTTTGTTATCTTTCTGCGAATCAGCTCATCTCCTGTCTGAATAGTCAGGATGTACACTCCCTGAACATATTGTGACATATCAACAGAAAAAGTATTTGATTGGGTGTTATCCTGATTTGTGGTAAAGATGACCTGTCCTGATAAGTTCTGAATCCTGATTTTAAAAGGTTCTTCTGTCTCAGATGTAACGCTGATATTTAACAGACCAGTTACAGGATTAGGATAGGTGTTTATTTTTAGATTGTTCTGAGAAAAAGTCTCAACACCAACTGCATTTGTGTTATAAGTAGCTGTCCATCCTTCAAAATTATCATTTCCGTTTGTGTAAAACATTACTGCCATTGTACCACTGGTGGAAGTTACGGGAGCAGGCAGATTGTTGGAGGTGTAATGCCCTGAATATTCAGCCAGCAATTCCTGAGATTCCAAATCATAGATTCTTACAAAATCCAATTGAGGTTCAGTATCGAACTGGTTAAACGAGAGAGTGACATTTTCTGCATTTTCCGGGGTTATCTTCCAGATGCAGGATGATGAATTCTGATAATTAAAAGTACCGCTACCATCTGTAAAAGTACTTGAATCATCAGTTAAAGTAGTAACTCCGGTACAGTACGATGGTGATGTTGAAAGAAAAGTAGCCAGCCAGCCATTTGCGGCACCCTCTTCGTCAGAAACAAAACGTATTAATACCTGATTGCCTTCAATGGTTACAGGTTCAGGAATTTCTGAACCTGATAAAGAGACCAATATTTCGTCATTAGTTGTTGTGCCGTTATAGATAATAAGGCTGTCGCCTTGCATTACATCAAATCTTGAAAAACTAATTTTAATTGAGCTGATGGAATCTTCTATTGTTTGAGGTGAGATAAGCCAGGTGCAATCGCCCATATCCTGATAACTGGCAATCGGGCCGCTACCATCTTCTATTGTTCCTGATTTGAGTGTGAGATAAGTGTCTCCACTACAATAATACGGATAGCCGGATGCAGGATAGGTATCGAAAACAGCACCCTGGCCGCTATTAAAGCCATTTACATGCGACAGTGAGTAATAACCGTCGGAAGAGCCACTCCAACCAAAGTTAAAGTGAAAATTATTGTCATCATAGCCATCACAAACAAATGCATGTCCTCCATCATTACTGAAACCTGAGTAATACATTGGAAAACCGCTGTCAAGATTCTCTTTCAGCATATTTATCCATTCTGTATTTGAAAAATTATCTTTCCACTCAAAATGCGCATCAGTTGAGTATCCGAAATAGTTTTCGATAGCCGGAGGAACATCAGAGCTATAAGCACCCGAACCGTTAGGACTGTACATCATATCAACTGCTACTCCGCAATGAAACTGTAACTCTGCAGCGGGAAACGGGTTTTTTGAGTCAATATCATTTCTCATTCCATACCAGTCATATTCAGTTTGGCCAAAGTTTGCTGAAATAGTTCCGTACTGACCCCAATTGTATGAATGAGAGCCTGTTCCCTGCATAGGATATCGCCAGTAATACATTACCTGCGACATGGCAGTTGCAACACATCCTGCATACACATGTCCTCCGGGTCCACTACTATTTTCAGGACATAAAATGTTATAAGGATAGTCCTGGTCCCATTTTGAGGTAACGAGAGGATCTAAATGGTCTTTAGCACCCAGACCACTTTTGTCCGGATCTCCGGATAGCAGAATTTTCCAGACTTTTAATGTCTCTTCTGTGGCAGTTAACTGATTTGTTCTGATATAAGCAATTTCATCTGAATAGCCCTGAAGAAAGTTTTGGTAGTGTTCGGGTTGGTTGCTGATATCAAAATTATTTTCAAAAGAATATCCTATTACAGGATAACGCTCTTCTACACCTGAGATAATTACAAATCCTTTGGGGCTGAATACGAAAACATAAAAGTCAGGACTGGAGCTGTTTCCGTAAACAATACATTCGGATAGTTGTAAATTTTGAAATTTTGTACTTCCTTGTACAGCTTTTATTTTGTAAAAATTTTCTGCTGCCTTTTCAGCGTTAGCTTTGGAAACCTCTTTCCCTGAAACAAATATAGCTAAGGAAATCAGAAAAATAAACAGTATTGATTTTTTCATTTTTTTT
>JAOZLR010000282.1:0-1818 GCA_029934735.1 Bacteroidales bacterium | reverse complement strand
TTATTCTAAATCCATAATATAAAAAATTGTATCTTTACACATCCTCAAAATATTACTATTATGAAAAAATCAACTATTCGAATGCTTTTCTGGCTTACTGTTTTTGCCATTGCTATGGGATACATGGAGACTGCTGTTGTTGTTTATCTTCGTGAGATGTATTACCCCGGAGGATTTGGTTTCCCTTTGAAGCCAATCGGATATAGCATAGCCATTACTGAGATTATCAGGGAAGCGGCAACAATAATTATGCTTGCTGGGGCTGGCATCCTTACAGGTCGCACACTGACGGAGAAATTCGGTAATTTTGTCTATTCATTTGCCATCTGGGATATCTTTTACTATGTCTTCCTGAAACTATTACTACACTGGCCTGATTCATTATTGAGCTGGGATTTGCTGTTTCTGATTCCGGTTCCCTGGGTAGGGCCTGTACTTTGTCCGGTAATAAATTCCCTGTCGATGATTCTACTTGCAATCGTCATCTCTTATTTTACTGATAAGAGTTTAATGGTAAAGCTGAAAATGAAAGAGTGGGTAATGCTTATAGCCGGGTCGGTAATTGTCATTATTTCATACACCCTTGATTACAGCAGCTATATTTTGCATCAGTTCAGCCTTACGGAGCTTTTGGATGTAGTCAAGCGGGATGTGATCCTCAGTTATGCCTCAGAGTATATTCCGCACAACTTCGACTGGTGGATTTATATTATTGGAGAATTGTTAATCCTTTCGGGGATAGGAGTGTTTGCAGCCAAGAGCAGGAAAATGGCTATTTAGGTTCTTTGTATCTTTAGACGAAGCCGATCACCGAAAATTATTATTGTAGAAAATTGTCTTTAGTAACAATAGATGTTTCTATATTCGGATAAAGTGATTCAATGGTATTGAATGCCTTAGGTCTTCTATTACTTGTCCATTTTACTTCTATAGCACTTGTTTTTCCAAAGAGTTTCCATAATCTCTCTTTTTCTTAGAGAAAAGTGGTAGTTCTTATCATTTCGCCATAGATTTTGTAATAAAAAGATGTTTTTTATCATATTATCTAGATAATTTTGACAAAGATACTAAAAATTATCTAGATAATTTTTTTAATAGCAATAGCAGTAATGATTATTCATTCAGCAGCAACTAGTAATAAATAATCATTATTTACTATGACAAGCGTGGACGCTTGCACATCAAAAAATTTGATAATGTGGCAAGCGTCCACGTTTGTTTATAATAAGTCGGATACTTTTAAGGGGAGTTATATTGTCATAATATCCTTATCCTTTGCTTCCATCAGCTTGTCAATCTTTACGATATAACTATCTGTTAGTTTTTGAATATCATCCTGAAGTTTTTTTACGTCATCTTCGGGGATACCTTCCTTTTCAAGAGACTTAGCTTCATCATTTCCACTTCGCCTGGAATTACGAATGGCAATCTTTGCATTCTCAGCTTCAGCCTTTGCTTGTTTTACAAGCTCTATCCTGCGCTCTTCTGTTACAGCAGGGACATTAATTCGGAGAACTTCACCCTCATTTTTAGGAGTAAATCCCAAATTAGCAGCCATTATTGCTTTTTCAATTGCACCAATAACACTCTTATCCCAGGGTTGTACAATTATCTGTCTTGGATCGGGGGAGGTGACGTTGGCCATCTGATTAATGGGGGTCATAGCTCCGTAATAATCAACAATAACTCCGTTTAGCATATCAGGACTGGCCTTGCCTGCTCTTATCTTATGGAATTCGCGATCCAAATGAGTAAGGGCATTTTCCATTCCTTCTTTGGTCATATCATAAACTAATTGACAATCTTCTATCATGATTA
>JAOZLR010000281.1 GCA_029934735.1 Bacteroidales bacterium | reverse complement strand
TAGATAATTCACATATTATTTTGATCTATTCAGACACTAATAACACTTATTTGTATTGATTTTTTAAAAAAAGAAAGCCGTTTACAACCCACACTAATGGCTATCCAAAGTAAAAAAATAGCTTCTTTAACTTTTTCGTTTTGCTTTCTATCAAAAATACTACTTTTACCCCAATATATTTTTGCAACAAGTAAATTCAATTTATAAAGTTAATTAAGCATGAAAAATCTACTCCTTGCAGGGCTGATATCCTGTTTTTACGTGATAACATTTGGTCAGGCTGAATTCCCGTCTAAAGACCTTGAAAACCCACAAATGATTGGCCAAAACAAAGTTAAGCCGCATACATTTTTCATCCCTTTCGCAAATCCTCAGGCTGCATTATCACAATCAGATGAAGAATCACCTTATTATAAGTCGTTAAACGGAACGTGGAAGTTCAACTGGGTTAAGAATCCGGCAGACAGGCCTGTTGATTTTTACAAACCTGAGTATGATGTCAGCAAGTGGGACAACATTCCTGTTCCCTCAAACTGGGAACTTGAAGGGTACGGTATCCCCATTTATGTGAACCAACCCTATGAATTTACAAAAAACCCTCAACCGCCACTTATACCCCATAACTATAATCCAGTCGGCTCTTACAGAAGGGCATTCACTGTTTCTGAAGATTGGGACGGAAGGCAGGTATTTATTCATTTTGGCGCTGTTAAATCAGCATTTTACATTTGGGTAAACGGCAAAAAAGTTGGTTACAGCCAGGGAAGCAAAACACCGGCAGAATGGGATATCACAAAATATATCCAGAAAGGTGAAAATATTGTGGCGCTTCAGGTCTTTCGCTGGTCTGATGGTACTTACCTCGAGTGTCAGGATTTCTGGCGGATTAGTGGAATAGAAAGAGATGTCTTCCTCTATTCAACACCGCAGGTATATATTCAGGATTTCTTTGTTAATACAAATCTGACAAATAATTATACTGATGGAGATTTTAAGCTTGATATTAAGCTGAAAGATGTACAATTAGCCACTACTATTACAAAAAATGAGGTTATTGTTGATCTTCTAGACTATGCAGGCAACTCTGTTTTCAAAGAGACAAAACCTGTAAAATTTTCAAAGTCAGGAACCGGAAATATTGCCTTTGAATCCGTGATTAAAAATATTAAACCCTGGACAGCAGAGACTCCCAACCTATACACAATGCTGGTATCCATTCAGGATGAAAAAAGTAATATTACCGAAACAGCAAGACACAAAATAGGATTCAGAACTTCCGAAATCAAAAACGGGCAGTTGCTCATTAACGGGGTCGCAGTACTATTCAAAGGGGTTAACAGACACGAACACGATCCGGTAACAGGCCACGTAATTTCAAAAGAGCTGATGTTGGAAGATATCATCCTGATGAAACAAAACAATATTAATACAGTCAGAACAAGCCACTATCCTAATGATCCCTATTGGTATGAGCTGTGCGATAAATACGGCATCTATGTTATTGATGAAGCCAATATAGAATCTCACGGCATGGGCTATGGCAAACGTAGTCTTGCCAAAGATCCGGAGTGGGGCGAGGCACACCTCGACAGGGTTATACGTATGGTCGAAAGAGATAAAAACCACCCTTCTGTGGTAATCTGGTCGATGGGAAATGAAGCTGGCGATGGCATCAACTTTACAAAGTGCAGTGAATGGATACATCAACGCGATGCTTCAAGGCCGGTTCATTATGAAAGAGCCGGACTTGGGCCAAACACAGATATCTACTGTCCGATGTACCCTTCAGTTAATTATCTGAAAAACTATGCTTCAAAGCCACAGGAAAAGCCATTGATAATGTGCGAATATTCACACGCAATGGGAAACAGCAACGGAAATTTTAAAGACTATTGGGATGTAATAGAACAGAATGACCAGCTTCAGGGTGGTTCAATCTGGGACTGGGTTGACCAGGGACTTCTGAAAAAAGATAAAAACGGAGTTGAATACTTTGCCTATGGTGGTGACTATGGACCAGACACTGTTCCCAGCGATGGCAACTTTTGTTTAAACGGGATTGTTTCACCCGACCGCACACCTCATCCTGCAATGGCTGAAATAAAAAAATCATACCAGTACATAAGAACAAATTTACTTGATCCTTCAACAGGTCGTATTCAAATAGTTAACCTGTATGACTTTATTCCTTTAATAGATGTTGACCTTTATTGGGAATTAAAAGCGGACACTAACACCCTCTTTAGCGGGAACATAAGCTCACCCGGAGTTATGCCACACGATACACTTAATTTTTCTATTCCATTTTACCCGAACCTAAAAGTTAAAGATGGAGTTGATTATTTTATGAATATAAGTTACAAAACAAATAAGGAAACAGAGCTGATACCAGCAGGTTTTGAGATTGCATCCGAACAATTTCATCTGCCATCGGTTAGAAAAACAGAACTATTCCTGTCAGATAATTTTCAGACATTAAAGGTTGCAGAAAATGAAGCTTCGGTGGATATTATTGCAAACACCTTCAGGATTACATTCGACAGACAACTCGGAAAAATTTCCTCATATACATATTATGATATTGAGTTACTAAAAACAGGTCCGAAAACCAATTTCTGGCGTGCACCTACTGACAATGATTTCGGAAACGGGATGCCTAAACGCTGTAAAGTCTGGAAGGATGCATCTTACACAAAAGATGTTGAGAAATTCTCTGTGCAACAGATTGACAATGGCGAAGTTAAGGTTATCATACAACGGAAATATCCCGACGCAAATGCTACAACAGAAACAACATACAGGATTTTTGGAAACGGAGATATAGAAGTTACAGAACATCTGATACCCGAACCTTCCAAGCCAAGAGCAGGAAATTATCTTGTTGAATCACCATCAGGTAATGGCAAAGTGATGAAGTTCACAAAAGAGGAGCCCGTGTTCATCGAGATACCTTCACCCGGGGAAAGGAAGCTTGATGCATTCACACTTCAGGCAATAATAAAACCGGAAGAGTTCACCAGCAAAAACGGCCTGTGGATAAATGAATTATGGGCACCAGGCAGATTGCATCTTGAATTCAGAAGTGGAACACTTTGCTTTTTCCAATACGATAATGATTATCAATATTTTGATTATAATTTTGAAGCAGGTAAAACTTATGACCTTTCCCTGGTGTTCGATTCAAAAGCAAAAACCCTGAAACTTTACATTGACAGAAATCTTGTTGAGACGAAGGAATTCGGGCAGGAAGTTCCTCTGAATATCGAGGGAAAAAGCTACGTTGGGGGTTATATTAATGATAACAGGTTTTTTATAGGAACCATAGGTGATTTTAAAATATGGACGAAAGCCTTGACAGAACAGGACATCAAATCAGGTAAAGCCGACAAAAAAGATTTGCTTATCAATTACTCTTTCAGCAAACAATCGGGAAAAACCATACCTGATCTAACAGGTCATTTCGATGGAAAGCTGATAGAAAAAGATCCTGACATTGCTGAACTACCAAGGTTTGGGATGGTTATGGAAATTCCAGGACAGTATTCAAATCTTACATGGTTCGGTCGGGGCCCGGGAGAAAATTACCGGGACAGAAAATACGGCTCACCCAAAGGATTTTACACCAGTACAGTTGCTGACCAGTATTTCCCGTATATCCGTCCGCAGGAAAACGGCAATAAAACAGATGTTAGCTGGCTGACACTTCAGGATGATGAAGGAAGAGGGATAATGATCACAGCCGATTCACTTATAGCATTTTCAGCCTTGAATTTCACAATTGAAGATCTTGATCCCGGGATGGAAAAAGCCCAAAGACATACTAATGACTTAAAGCCTAACGACTTCACCACTCTGACAGTTGACTATGCCCAGACAGGCGTTGCCGGAGATAATAGCTGGGGAGCAAGGGCATATCCACAATACACTCTGAAATACGGCGAGTATAAATATACCTATACAATCCGTCCGTTAAGAGGAAATGAAAGGAATCTGATTGAATTGAGCAGGAAGAGGTTTCGGGAGTAGATGGCAGTTGGAAGTCTTTAAGCTGGCAATCACAGAAGGCTGCAAATAA
>JAOZLR010000280.1:2877-4080 GCA_029934735.1 Bacteroidales bacterium | reverse complement strand
GGAAAGCGTGTGTACGCCAAAAGTGTACCGAGGGTTCGAATCCCTCTCTCTCCGCTGAATTGACAATAAATTGGAAAAAAATAAGTTAAATAATAAACATTACAAATCAATACAAATTAACTATGAAACGATTAATTGCTTTTATCGCGTTGGCAACTATGCTGACTTTTGGTGTTAACAAAGTAATCATTGCCCAGGATGTTCAGGAAGAAACAACAGTAGAACAAACAGATTCGGCTGCTGTTTCTGAGGATGTAGTTCCAACAATGGAAACTGAATCAATGGAAACTGCAATGGAAACAGAATCGGATGCTCCTCAATCATTCCACCAGGTTTTAAAGGAAAAATTTATCCAGGGTGGTGCCGGATTTATGGGTATTGTTCTCGTTGTCCTTATTATTGGTCTTGCATTGGTAATTGAAAGAATCATTTATCTGAATCTTTCAACAACTAACACCCAAAAATTACTTAACAAAGTTGAAACTGCGCTTGAGAATGAAGGTGTTGACGCTGCCAAAGAAGTTTGTAAAAATACAAGAGGGCCAGTTGCAGGAATTTTTGTCCAGGGACTGGACAGATACAGCGAAGGACTTGACGTTGTTGAGAAATCGATCATCGCCTATGGTGGTGTCTTGATGGGACGTCTTGAAAAAGGTCTTAGCTGGATATCATTATTCATTGCCCTTGCTCCTATGCTTGGATTTATGGGTACTGTAATCGGTATGATTCAGGCTTTCGACAATATTGAAGCAGTGGGTGACATCTCTCCAACTGTTGTTGCCAGTGGTATTAAAGTTGCTCTGTTAACTACAGTTTTCGGTCTGATAGTTGCGATTATTCTGCAGATTTTTTATAACTATCTGGTATCAAAAATTGACAGTCTGGTAAATGATATGGAAGATAGTTCAATTACTTTTGTTGACCTTCTTGCAAAATATGATCAAAAAAAATAAATAGTTATGGACAAAATAATTCTTAATATATTTAAGGCTATCTCCCTTATCCTTATTGCCCTGGCTGTTATATTTCAGTCAATAGTATTATATCAGGGAGATGATGCGGTTGCAAGCACCAGCGTGGTTGACAATTATATTACAGCGAGTTTTATTGCTTTGGCAATTGCTGTATTTCTTGCTATAATTTTCCCAATAATTTTCATTGGGCAAAATCCTAAAAATGCAATTAAAATTGCAATTGTATTAG
>JAOZLR010000280.1:0-2777 GCA_029934735.1 Bacteroidales bacterium | reverse complement strand
TGGAAAACCGGATGATATTGTGAATCTCAGAAATGAGGTTAGGGAATTTCTCAGAAATGATGACATTCATAGTCCAACTAGTCCTGAAGATAAGCCTGAAAAGAAAAATGAACCGGTTAATTTTCAAATACTCGGTGGTGACATTTGGCCCTCAAAGGGAGTTATATCTTTGAAAAATGACAGGGGTACATCATATGACATGTATATTAAGGTTCAAAATGAACTGGCTGCAGCGATCAGGGAACTTAGAGATGAGCTTTCACAAAAGTATTTCGGAATGAAATTTGGCCAGCTTATTGATAATAATAAAATTAAAGCTATCCAAAAAGCAATTCCGATAGCAATTTCTGAAGCTGAACCGGCAGAAATAGGAGGAAATTAATATGGCAAAATTTAAGAAAAAAGGAGGGAAATTAACACCAGGTATTTCAACTTCATCATTACCTGATATTATCTTTATATTACTATTCTTTTTTATGGTTACTACAACTATGAGAGATTCTACACTTTTGGTTCAGATAAAACCACCTCAGGCAACTGAGGTTCAAAAATTGGAGAAGAAATCCCTCGTAAGTTTTATTTTTATCGGTCCCCCGTTAAAAAAGCAGTTTGGTACCGAATCAAGAATTCAGCTAAACGACAGTTTTGCTACTGTTGAGGATATTCCTGAGTTTATTGAATCAGAAAGAGAAGCTCGTGATGAAGCCGACAGAAAATTACTCACTACTTCTCTTAAAGTTGACAAAGAGACAAAAATGGGAGTCGTAACAGATGTGAAACAGCAACTACGTGAAATAGGTGCATTTAAAATTAACTACTCTACAGCAAAGAAACTTGCTAAAAAATAATTTTTCATAGTTAAAACCTAAAAAAGGAAATACCATATGGTATTTCCTTTTTTAGGTCATGAGAAATAAACAATCACAACAATATCAAAAATTTATTCATTGATCTTTTTCTTCGTCAATAGGTTCAGATACGTCAATAACATTACGGTACTAACCAAACTACCAATTAATACAATGGTGTTCGTAGATGTTCCGATTGTATCTACATCCGTTTCTATCACACCAGTGTTGTAAAGATAATAAGCTATAACAGTCAATCCGTTAAACAGAAAGTGGAGAATAACCGTTATCCATATTGCACCTGTCCATAAAAATATATATCCGAACATTATCCCGAGAAACAGCCGTGGGAAAAAACCGTAAAACTGAAAATGTATTGCACTAAACAAAATTGCCGACAGGATAACAGAAAGATGAACATTGTGTGACCAGTCATTAAAAATACGCAGGATAACACCACGAAACAGAAACTCCTCACCCACTGCTGCCAATAGTGCAATGATAATAAGATTTATTACTAATCCTCCAACTGTATTAACATTGAGAAATGAATCTGTTAGCGCCTTTGCTCTATCTTCCGATTCACGCATCCATTGCTCGACCCCACTTAATGACTCAGGAAGCCGCATCTGTTCATTTGCTTCTACCAGCCAATTAATGGCAGGTATTGAGGCAGCAATAATAAAAACCGAAATTATAAGATAATTGATTTTTATTCCCCCTTTTAGCCGCAAATAACCTGAAACATCCCTATTTTCAAGCTGAGCATAAAACAATGCAGGCAAAATAAAGATTCCAATCTGATTAACAACCTGAAAATACTTAAGGATTGCAATTGTTCGGGGATCTGACAGGTCATTAAGTGCGGTCATATCCCTGAATATCCCAAAACCAAAAATCGGTATTGCTAAGACAACTCCAAATGCAGTTGACAACACCAAAAAAATAGCAACCAACAAGGTTAGAATTAATAGCTTAATACCAACCGGTTTATTCTTTATCTCTGGAAAGAATGAGAAAAACTGCATACACTTATTATAATTTTTTGTGGCTAAAAGTAAGTCTTTTCAATTTATCTACATCAAAAATACTGAATATATCATTTTTTGCCGCAATGTGAAAGACCTGATAACCCACTGCAATTGCCGCTTCAATATTCTGTTCGGAATCATCAATAAAAAGTGTTTCTTCAGGTAGAATTTTACTATCACTTGCTACATATTCATAAACCTCTTTGTCGGGTTTTCGTTTACCAATCATAAACGACCAGTATGATTCTCTGAATAGTGAGTTAAAATCAAATCCAAATTCCGACTCAAACTTTGAAATGTAATAATTATAATGTATAATGTTTGTGTTGCTTAACAGATACAAGTTATAATTACCAGAAATCTTTTTGAGAAGCTCAATCCTGGCAGTAGGATAATCACCAATTATTTCATTCCAGGTTTTATCAAGTATTTTGTCACTTACATTCAAACCAGAAATTTTTCGTAGTTCTGTCCTGAATTTGTCAGGCTCAATTAACCCCTTTTCAAGGTTTATAAATAGATTATTCTGTATAGCCTTTGAATATAGTACATCAAAATTATCAACTCCAAGATGGGAAAAGGCTCTTTCAACCCGCTGATGGTCAATGTTTATGATAACACCACCAAAATCAAACAAAATATTTTTTATTGCATTTTTCTTATTCATAAATATATTTTAAAAAAAATCTTCATTTTGTGCTTGTAATTAATTTGCAAAGTTGTAAATTTGCACCCCCATTTCCAAGTAATGGGAAAGTTTTTTGAAAAATTCCTGACTTATAGCTCAGTTGGTTAGTCCCGAAAGTTTTCGGGATGACTCATAATCAAGTTTGTTAATTATGAGAATCCTTCTGAAAACTACAGGTAATTAATGAGGGCCTATAGCTCAGTTGGTTAG
>JAOZLR010000279.1 GCA_029934735.1 Bacteroidales bacterium | reverse complement strand
TTTATTTAACTACTATCTTCTTAACCAAATTAATCTGGTCGTTTGTAATTTTAATGAAATAGATACCGGTCTCAAGATTCGAAAGATCTAACTGCTTTGAGTTAAATTCAGCAACCGAAATTACAGTATTTCCTTTACTATCTAAAACTACAAGGGTTGTCTTACTATTTTCCAATCCTGAAATGTTTAACACATCAGTTACGGGGTTTGGATAAATACTGACACTCTTCGAAAGCTCTTCAATACCTGTAAAAATGAAATAAATTACATTTGATTGTTCCGACATACATCCGAATTCGTTTGTGACAATAACATAGTAGTTATCAGTTGCTGTTGGTTCGTAAACCTGACCTGTTGCACTTTCAATCGCACCATTTGAATCGTACCACTGATTTCCAGATGCAGCATCTGACTCAAGATAATTATCTTGCTGAGTAATTGTAGGGGTTTCAGGTAGTGGATTCACTGTAACTGTGACATCACTTATAGCATCATCGCTGCCATCATTCACAGTTACAGTATAGGCAACTGTCGCAGATGGAGTTGCAACCGGATTCTGAATATTTGGATCACTCAGTCCTGCTGTGGGAGACCAGGAATAAGTATAATTCCCTGAGCCACCTGAAGCATACGCATTCAGTTGTGAGCTTTCGCCTTCACAAACCTCAGCTGGAGTTGCAGAAGCCATTACTGCAAGTACTGATGCGGCATCAATCGGTGGGAATATGATATAATCAACCCAACCGCAATCTGAACCACCGACAGTGTTTTGGTCTTTAACATATGACCATGTGAAAGTATGAGCCCCGGCTTGAACAGAGTATGTAAACTGTTCCCAGTCAGCCTCTCCTGACCATTGACCCTGCATTTGGCCATCAATAAAGAATTTCAGGAAGTCATAAGTATTTTCCGAAGAAACTTTTCTGTAAAATGAGATATCTCCGTCTGCTAATACATCCAATTCTATTTGCAAGTTTGTAGAGCTTTGGTCGCCAATAGCTCCTGATTTTACTGAATAAGTTCCTTCATAAGCTTCATCGGTTGTAACAAACCAATCAGCATCACCTGTTGTTTCCCATTCAAACTGATTTAGTCCGCCTGATTCAAAATCTTCAAGTATAAGACCTACGGCAAAATTCATTTCATAATTATAGGTAAAAGAATTTCCATTTGAGTTACAGTCTGTATCAAGTTCACCATCAATAAGGTGTCCGATTGGAGTAGCTATATCCACAGTAATATTGATAGTTGCTGTTGCACTTTCGCCGGGAGCTATTGTTCCGAAGTTCAGATTGCCTGCATTGATAGTTGTATATGTGTCGGTTGTAACATACTCGGCATTTACGTCAGTAGCATCAAACAACCCTGTGTTATCAAGTGTTATGGAAATATCAACAGTTTCACCAGGATCAATTCTTCCGTTGTTATTGCCTGTCGGGTCTGAGATTTCGATACTGCCCAGCTTCATACCATAAGCTGTTATAGCCATACCTTTAATGCAAAAATTGCCTGTATTTTGAAATCCCGAAGGATCATCATAATAGTAGAAGTCGTGCCACGTATTACCTTCTTTGTAATAACTCTCTTCGGGATTAGCTGCTGACTCGACAATAGTTTTAGTGCCACCACCTAACAATACAGGAACATCAGAAGTTCTGTCGTAAGGCATTCCGCCATCCGAAAGGAATAAATAGATATAAAATTCTTCACCTTCGGTTAAAGCTACCGGAGTAGGAAGATCGACAGTTTGAAAACTTCTGTAGTCAATATGACCAGTAACTGAAGCCAGTTCATTTTGAAGTTCTCCCCCTGTAAAGTCATCATAAATCTTAACTGTATAATCCACATCATCAACGTTGACAAAAAAGTTAACAGATTTCAGCATATCGCCCGAAACAGCCGTAAAAGCACTAAAAGCTTCTGTAGTGGTTGGTTTAGTATCTCTCCATCCGTGATAATCGTGGTAATAAACAACGTCGTAATCATAAAAGACAACATCAGAAAAAGACACTGCACCCATATCCGGTTCACGACAAGCCCATTTATCATAATATGAAATCCAGAAATAACCGTTGTTTCCCCATCCTGAGCCCCAACTGTTTTTTACAAGCCAGGCACCATTTAGAGGAGCTTGTGTTGCTTTATTGTCATCCCATCCGATAACAGATACCGAGTGATTTGGCAGATCGCTGCTACTTGGTGGTTGATAGTGAATGTAGTTTGAGATATATTGGGAGTAGTAGCCCATACAGATTGCCATAACTCCATTTGACATAACTTTTTCTTTGATTAATTCAATACCGTTAAGGTTATCATCCATAATAAACCACTCTGCTGTACGAGGATAAAAAGTATGATATGTATCATTATGTCTTTCGGGAGCAGAGCCGTATGATTGCCCGTCGATATCGCGGACAGCACCCTCACCCCTGGCAAAATATGCGGTTGAGACTCGGTAATCTCCACCCATATGCACTTCAAGTCCGTTTCCTGTTGGCGGATCAAGGTCCTCATTAAAGAATTCATTAAATCCATTCCACCAGTCTAAATGGTATTCGGCAAGATTAGGCTCACCCGTTTCACCGGCAGCAGTCCAGTTTCCTGTCATCATAAGATTGCCTTCGAGCGATGCCATTGTTCCGTGTGTCCAGCAGGTACCACCCTGTTGATTCTTAACCGAAGTAACATAGTTTTCCCCGTTATAGTCACGCAGATCAAATGTTGCAGGTGTCTGACCAAACACCATCAGTCCTATTAACAAAGCTGAATAAGTAAGTAATAATTTTTTCATAATAATGATTTTTTTATGTTATGATTCTATTCTATTTTGTTTTTTTTGTCACAATAACATATACATATAGTATGGACAATCATGTATAATGTTTAGTTGCATACTATTTATTGTTTTTCAAACTGCCGGTCATAACTGCTATGGTTTGTGTATATTTGCCCGGTAGAGATATGTGTATTGATAATAGCTTTAATAAAATGAAGAAAAGCCATAGTTTATTCGCACCTGGAAATTTATTGGGATTGGAGTTACGAAACAAAATTATCAGGTCAGGATGTTTTGAGGGAATGAGTCAGGGCGGAAACGTAACTGATAAGTTGATTGAACATCACAGGGAAGTTGCTGCCGGAGGTGCGGCAATGACAACTGTTGCATATTGCTCCGTAAGTTTTGATGGTCGAGCTTTTGAAAATGAAATATGGATGCGCAAAGAGATAATCCCGGACCTTCAAAAATTGACTAATACTGTTCATAATGAGGGCGCAGCAGCTTCAATACAACTCGGTCATTGCGGATATTTTGCAAGCAAAAAGGTAATTGAAAAAACACCTGTCGGGGCTTCACGAAAATTCAATCTGTTCAGGCTCTCCTATTGCCAAGAAATGTCAAAAAAACAGATTGAAGAGAAAGTTGAAGATTTCGGGAAAGCTGCACAAATGGCAAAACAGGCCGGGTTTAATGCTATTGAAGTTCATGCTGGACACGGCTACCTGTTAAGTCAGTTTATTTCACCCTGGACAAACCATAGAAAGGATAAGTACGGAGGTTCGATCGAAAACCGTATGCGATTTCCTGTTGATATAATTAAGCGGATTAGAAAGTATGTTGGCAACAATTTCCCCATACTTGTGAAAATGAATCAGTTCGATGGAATGAAGGGCGGCCTGGAAATAGAAGAAGCGGTAGAAGTGGCAAAACATTTTGAGAAGGCAGGAGCTGATGCCTTAATCCCAAGCTGCGGATTTACCTCAAAAACACCATTTTATATGTTGCGTGGCAATGTACCCATAAAAGAGATGGTCTCTAACCACAAAGATCTTTTCACAAAGATAGGACTTACATTGTTTGGTAGGTTAATGGTAGAAGAGTTGCCTTTCGATAAATTGTTTCTTGCTAATGGGGCACGTAAGATAAAGGATGCTGTCTCAATACCGGTTATCTATATTGGCGGTGCAATCTCTTTGACTGATATGGAGAATGTAATCAATGAAGGGTTTGGTTTTATACAGATGGGCAGGGCAATAATCCACGACCCTCAATTTGTCAATAAACTCAAAAACGGTGAAGTT
>JAOZLR010000278.1 GCA_029934735.1 Bacteroidales bacterium | reverse complement strand
TGCATTCTATTACCTTTAATACGCATTAAAACTAAAAATGTTAGATTTTTGAAAAAAATATTTTTTGATTTATCCGTTGTTTGGTAACATTTAAAGCAATTGTTACGTATTTTTGTCTGAATTAACTAAAATAGCACTTATGAATATAAGTTATATCTCGGTATTTGATGCTTCTGATATTAAGAGTGGCTCAGGTACTGATTATTACATACCAAAAGCAATGATTGCCCAATCGGCAAGCCTTACATATATTTCAAATCTGGAAAGAAAGAATAAGTACTTTCATAAAGGGAAAGAGTGGTTATACCGGAAGTTCTTAAGTGAAAAATATCTTATTGATCGTTCGCCTACAGTATTACGTGGCTATGCTGAGCAGATTAAGAAGAGAGCGGAGGGTATAAAAACAGATGTTTTTCTGAGTTATTCATCCATTCCTGTCACTTATCTTGATACTAGTGTGCCTGTAGTTTTTTGGGCAGATGCTAATTTTGCAGATATGATTGATTATTATCCATACTTTACAGACCTTTCAGAGGAGACGATACGAAATGGGAATCTGATGGAAAGACAGTCAATCCATAATGCTGCTTATGCCGTTTATTCATCCCAATGGGCTAGGCAGGGTGCCATTAAGCATTATGGTGCTGATCCTGAAAAGGTGAAAGTGATTCCTTATGGGGCGAATATTGATAACGATTATTCTGTTGAGGATATAAAAAATTTGGTTAACTCAAAGTCAAAAGATGTTTGTAAACTTTTGTTTATTGGCGTTGAATGGTATCGTAAGGGTGGTAAAAGAGCAGTTGAGATTGTAAAATATCTGAATGATAATGGAGTTAAGGCAGAGCTTGCAATAGTTGGCGTAACACCTGATGATGGCGAGGAATTGCCGGATTATGTAAAAGTTTATGGCTTTATAAGTAAAAAAACACCCGAGGGTAAAAAGTTGCTTGAAGATCTTATTTCCGGGTCACATTTTCTGGTTTTGCCAACTTTAGCCGACTGTACACCAATCGTTTATTGCGAATTCAGTTCATTTGGAATTCCATCAATAACAAATGATACAGGAGGAGTTTCATCAGTAGTGGCTGACAATGTGAACGGAAAGCTATTTCCAGTTGACAGTCCGGCTGAACAATATGGAGAATATATCATTTCTATGTTTACTGATCATGAAAAATATATGGATATGGCATTATCATCGTTTAATGAATATAAAACCAGACTTAACTGGGATTATGCAGGCAGGAAGATGAAGGAGTTAATTGAAACATTAATGTAAGCTAATGAAAGTAGCAATATTAATACCGATATTTAACGGACTGGATTTTACCAGGAAAGCTCTTAAACAAATTTTTCTACAGATAAATGAGTTGAAGAATTGTTCTGTTGGGTTTCAGGTTATTGTTATTGATGATGGTTCTACAGATGGTAGCGGTGAGTGGATAACGCAGAATTTTCCTGAAGTGCAAATTGCAAAAGGTGATGGGAATTTATGGTGGAGCGGTTCGATAAATGTCGGAGCAAAAATGGCATTTAAAGACCCTGATATATCTCACGTGCTATGGTGGAATAATGATATTATTCCTGAAAAGGATTATTTTTATAATCTGGTTGAAATATTAGAGAGTTTTGAGGCTAATGTTATTCTTGGATCAAAAATATATGTAGCTGAAAATCCTGAGGAGGTCTGGGCAATGGGAGGTGTTTTTAATCCTGTAAAAGGGACTAAGGATATGCTAGCTTTTCATGTTAAAGATAGCAGTGAACATCAGTCGGTAGTTGGTGTACATTGGTTGCCTGGTATGGGAACCCTTGTGCCAAAACAGGCATTCGATAAAATCGGCTTTCTTGATGATGTTAACTTTCCACAATATCATGGAGACAGTGACTATACCTACCGTGCTTTCAAAAACGGCTTTCAAATAAAAGTTTATCCCAACCTGAAAATCTATAATAACACAGAAAATACAGGTATGAAATATCCGGAGACATATAAACAGTTGAAGGATTCAATGAAGTCATTGAAGTCGAACTATAATATCAAAAAAGATATTAAATTCTATAAAATCCATTCCGAATCACCACTTGCATATAAAGTGCTGTTTAAAAAGTATTTTGAATATACGGGTGGGTTTGTTAAATGGAAAATGTTAGGAATGATAGGAATGAAAAGAAAAGTGAAGTTGTGATTAACTGAGAATTTATGAAGAAAGCATACATATATCCAATTTCAGGTCGTGATAGTACCGGAGTGTATAATCCCTATATAGACAATTTTGTAAAATCGTTTAGTAAATATTTTGATTTTGTCAATGTTAATCATCCGTCCTATTCGGGAATTTTAGATATCAGGAAATATTTAGGTAAAATAGATTATGTCTTTTTCCATTGGATTGAGAATGTGGTTGACAAAAAAGGAGGTTACTTCCAGATGATGTTCCTGATTTCTCTATTTTACTATTTCAAACTTAAAGGGATAAAAACTGTTTTGACAGTTCATAATAGAATTTCTCATGAGGGAACCAATTTAAAGGTAAAAAGCAAACTGATTAAATTTTTATTAAGAAATTGTGATTACCTTATTGTTCATGCCAAGGAAGGTATCGGGTTTGCCAGAGAGTTTTCCGGCAGAGATGATTTGAAAATCATCTTCAGACATCATCCGGTTACAAATGAGTTTTTGCCTGCAAGTCCTGACAAAGTAATTGATATACTGATATGGGGGAGAATTTCTCCGTACAAAGGAATTGATAAGTTTTTGGAGCTACTTTACGACAAAAGGATGGAAAACCGATTCAGAATTGTGATAATTGGTAAAGTTTCAGATGAAAGTTATGGAGAACAGCTTATGAAGTTTCAGAATTCAACCATAAAAATAATAAACAGATTTGCAGAAGATGAGGAGCTTAAAAGGCTTGCAGGAACATCAAAGATCATTTTGTTCCCATACCAAAGTTCAAGTGTGTTAGGCTCCGGAGTGTTAATGGATTCAGTGATTTATGAAGCTGATATCCTTGGTCCTCAAAAAGGAGCCTTTGCCGATCTATCTAACGAAAATATCATTTATTCGTATAAGGATTATAATGAAATGATTAATCGAATTGAGGAGATTCTGAAAACAGACAAAGGTAATGACATAGAGAAGCGGAAGATATTTATTGAGGAAAACAGTTGGGAGAAATACGCTGAATTTATAATGAATCAATTTAATTCCTGAAAAACAGGTAAGTGATAGTATGAAGTATGTTGTAGTTATACCGGCAAAAAATGAGGAGGAGGGCATAAGTGTTACTCTTGATTCTATTTTGAATCAGGATGTAAAACCTGAACTTGTCTATGTTGCCGACGATAATTCTACTGACGGCACAGCAGGAATTGTGCGTAAGTATTCTGATCAGCATGCTTTTATTCGCTATTATCTCAATGATGCTGAGGATGATTATGTGCTTGGGGGGAAAATAGTTAAGATATTCAATAAGATTAAAGATTTAATTGATGTATCCGGGGTAGAGTATGATTATATTATCAAAATGGATGCTGATATTTCATTCGATCGGGATTTTATAAAAAAAATTGCTGGCAGGATAAAGGGAGTAAAATATGGTATTATTTCGGGAACACCATATTTTATTAATGAGGATAAAAAAGTTTTTGTAAAAAGCCCATCGTGGCATACAAATGGTGATTTTAAAATTTACAATAAAGATTGTTTGGATGATATTGGTCAGATTCCTGAGGATCTTGGGTGGGATACTGCCGACAATATTCTTGCAATGCAAAAAGGATGGAAAACTGAGGCATTCTATGATATAAATTATAAGCAAACCCGTCCGATTGGCCGCTATTCTGTTGTAAAAGGAAAAGAGAGGCAGGGAAGGGGAGCTTATAAGCTTGGCTATAACCCTTTGTACCTGACACTCAGGACAATGCATGATCTGTTAAAACCTCCGGTTTTTATGGGTTCTGTGTCGTTTTTAAAAGGGTATTTCAACGCAATGTTTAAAGGAACAACCAAAACCCTGAATAAAGAGCAAAGCAGGTTGTTGCGTAAATTATTGTGGGGAAGTCTTAGCGAAAG
>JAOZLR010000277.1 GCA_029934735.1 Bacteroidales bacterium | reverse complement strand
AGCGGCAGTTTCTGTTCTTAAACGACTTTTACCCAGACTTATTGGCTGAAAGCCGCTTTTGATTGCCTGCTCCACCTCCTTCACTGAAAAGTCGCCTTCAGGCCCGATAAAAACTAACACATCCGAACCAGGAACGTAAAGCTCTTTCAGAGTATCATTATATTTCTCACTAATGTAAGCAATAAATTTCTGGCCACTAAAATCATTCTTAATAAAATCTTTAAACTTCACTGTTTCATTTAGTTTGGGATGATAGGCTTTCAGCGATTGCTTAACAGCAGATGTAATAACTTTATTCAGCCTTTCTGTTTTTACAATCTTTCTCTCGGAATGATCACAAATAACCGGTGTTATCTCCTCTATTCCAATCTCAGTAGCTTTCTCTAAAAACCATTCAAGCCGTGCTATATTTTTCGTTGGAGCTACAGCAATGTGCAGGCTGAAATTTCTTTTCCCAACCTCTTTTCTAACATCTGTTACTTCCACGATACACCTCTTCGGGTTATCCTGAATGATTCTCGACTCAAATAAGGTTCCCCTGCCATCAGTCAAATGAATAACATCTCCCATTTTTAGTCTCAAAACCCGAATACAATGTTTGGACTCCTGCTCTTCAAGAGTATAAATATGCGACGATATTTCAGGAGTGTAAAAGAGGTGCATCCGCTTAATTCAAAATCGTTTCAAAACTACAACAAAATAATTTTTCGAGACCATATTTTATTCCCGGCTTTTAAAATGACAAAGTAAACTCCATTAAGTTGCTTGTCACCGCCAATATTTCTTCCGTCCCAAATAAAATTGTGCTTACCCGAAACAAGATGCTTATCTGCAAGTATTGAGACTTGTCTTCCTCTAAGATCTTTGATTTCCAACGAGATAAGATCGGGATTTTTCAATTCAAATGATATTATCGTTTTGCTTGAAAATGGATTTGGAAAACAATTTAATACCTGATTATCTAAATCGGTCTCATCCATTCCAGCATACCAGCTATAAAACTTAAAAGTTTTTCTTGCCGGAATATTTTCATAATCAGTAACCACAACTTCAACATCCATCCCATAGTAATTTTTAAGAGGTGTTCCGGTTAAAAGACCTGAGCTGCTTAATGTCAACTCCTCAGGAAAAACAGATGACATAAATCTAATGTCATTACTACTTTTATAGTTCCCCAAAATATCAGAAAAGTAATAATTTATATCATCCCCGTTTGAGATGCCCGAACTCCACAAATGAGGTACAAGAACGCCAGCATCGCCATAAAAAAATTCAATATTGCCTGAAGGATATAACTTTACCGCAAAATTAACATTCTCAGTATATGGGGAAATTGCAAGAGTTGATTTCCATCTGAAAGTCGCACTATTTTCATCTCCTTCATACCATATTCCATCTCCATTTTCTGGAACAATATTAAAAAAGCGGCACAACAAAGGTGCTATCGAACGAGTCTTTTTTAACATCAGCTGATGATCATACAGATAAGGCCAGGGAAAATCCTGATCATCGAACATAATAAACCCATCGGCATGAATGAAAAGAGTATCAAAATATTCTCCATAAAAGGGGAAAGAAAAATTTAAAACTTTGACGGCATATCCCGATTCATTGTTTGTGGGTGTGAGCTGCTCTTGTTGAACAGATGGAAAATCTCCATCAAAGCCGGACTGCTCATAGTGATGGGCCAGGTTCCATTTATAAGGAGGTGTTCCTCCCACAGCCTCAAACTGATAGTTGTATGGCTCTCCCGTTAAGGCTACAGGAATTGATGAGCCTGATATTATTGGCTGGTTAAAGGTAATAGTTGAAGTTAAAGATAAATTTGTAACCGAATTTCCTTCAATAGGAATGTTAACTTCCGGATAATAAGTCTCAACTGGAGGATCCTGCGTATAGTCAATGAGTGAATATTTAATAATCTGGCCTGTTCCCAAATTACCAAGATCATCTTCAATTACCTGCAGAAAGAATTTTGCAGACTCCCCACTTGTAATATAGCCAAGCAGAGGTGTAATATCAAGTCCAAATTCAATGGTTTTGTTCGCTTCGTTTGCAGTCCCTCCCTGCATAAACTGGTGACCTCCCTGAAAGTTAAAGATCGGAAATCCTAAAGTATGCAAGGGGCTTTGACTATTAATGTCTTCCGAAACACCTGCAACAATCTTGATTTTATCGCGTGAATTATGCTTAAGCTTAATTTTCATTGTTAACAGAGGTTCATAATCCTTTTTCACTTTTACAACATGGGCGGCATGATTCCATATTCCTCCTTCTCCGACATTGTCGGCGAGTGTTTTATACATCATAAAGCAAAAACCACTGTCTGCCCAATTTACACCGCCAATATAACTGTCAGTAAAAAGCAATCCTCCTATTTCCCAGTCCTTCATATCAACAATCCCATCATTATTGATGTCAATATCATTTGTATAAAGTCCGTCACTATTATAATCATATCTTATTGAGTCATTCCATCCTGTGATTGTAGAAGAGTGGCCTGCCGCGCCCTGAAATTTCTTAATCACATATTTTCCTGCTCCAGGAGTTCCAGCCGGCAGTGTAGTTGCATTCCAGGGTGAAGCAGAATAAAAGCAGGCAATACCCCCAACATCTTCTCCGGCAAGATGGTCGAAGAGCCAATGCTTCAATATTTCAAGCCCTTCCGGCGTGTTGCACTGTATCTGATAAATGCTGTCGATACGATTGAACATCCCGTGATAGTATTTATCATAGCCGGTTAACCAACGACTTTGACCACCTGTTGCATCCGATCCCCCATAATCAACAATATTGGGATGGCCGTTTGTTCTTACAATTTCGAAACTATGGAAATAACTCACACCATGCCAGCCGTAACCACCATTGTTAAAATTGTATGTAAAATGTGTAGGGTATTGATTCTCCGGCACTTTAGCTGAAATACCTCTCTGGTAATTCAACTCATAGGTGAAATTAAAGGCAATTCCGGCATATTGACCACATTCATTAGAAACCTGTTCAAAAAGATCGCGAAAATATGGTTGTCCGGAATTATCCAATGAATAAGGCAGAAATGCTTTAGTAAGATATTCTGGTATTGTTAATACAGGAAGAGTTGCCAGAGCAATAGAATCCTCCTTTGTAAGCTGCATTGCTGAAGACAGTTTAATATTATGTGCATCCTGAGCGTTTCCGGATAAAGAGATACTTAGCAGGATTACAACAATTTCTTTAGTAAATTTTAAAGCCATAGACATAATTAATAACTACTTAAACAATGAAATAAGAAAAACTAAAAACCTGTTGTGCGCAAAAGTAATTTATTATTATTATTCAAATTAAAAACATAAGGCATTATAATTGCGAAATTTTTTATACTTTTGCCGAAATTTTTTTGAAAATAAATTTATAAAGTAAATCAGTATGAAAATGAGAAAGTTAGTTTTAGCAGTTATTTTACTTTTTGGTGTGACGATAGTGAACGCACAGGACAAGACTGCAAAAGAGTACAAAATTGAAGGGGCAGATGCCTATAAAGCAAAGGATTATCAAAAAGGATTAACCTCCTTTGAAACCGCCATTACCATGTACGAAAAAGAGGGCAAAACCGATACTACATTGTATTATAATGCGGGCATCTGTGCTTACAAAGTAAAAGAGTATGATAAGTCTGTTAGCTATTTTGACAAAACTATTGATCTGAAATACAAAACATGTAACGCTTATCTTTACAAATCCAATATCCTTAACAAGCAGAAGCAGTACGAAGAGATGGAGGAAATTTGCAACCTGGGAATTTCAAAATGCCCCAAGTATAAAAGCAAATTCGATAAGATGCTTTTTAACTATAACCTAAAAACAGGAATCGGAATATACAATACAGCAGCCAAGGAGCAATCAGCCGCAGCTCAGTATGCAACTTCAAATCCTGAAAAATACAAATCGGAGATGGTAAAAGTTAAAAGTGAGTTTAAGAAGTCGATACCTTATCTTGAAAAAGCACATAGTTTAAACTCATCAGATGAAACCTGCAAAAAGGCGCTGAAAGAGGTTTATACAATTCTTGATATGAATGCCAAAGCGGCAACATTATAAAGATATTTTA
>JAOZLR010000276.1 GCA_029934735.1 Bacteroidales bacterium | reverse complement strand
TACTGTATAGAAGACAAATTTCATTAATCGAAATTAATATTTAAAGACAAAAGCAATTATTTAAAAGCAGGACAAGCTACTTTGGAAGAAGGAGCAAGAAATATTTTATAAATTAAGCCAACTGAAGTATAGTTATAAAAATCACTGTTGTTATTACCCTCTTTGGCATCAAGCAAATCAGTATTGACTATCCTTGAAGATGTTTGTGCAAGTACATACAAATGCTGGCTAATATTATACCCAATTTTAATCCCAACAGGAATTACTACTTCTGCCTCTAATTTCCCATCATATCCATAGGAATCAATCACACTGTCATCTTTACCATCGTACAGCTTTGATTTAAAAGTAAAAACACCTACTCCAACATCCACACATAAATTAAACTTAGGGTTTTTGTTTTTACCAAACAAAGAAATAATATTTACATCAGCATTAAGGCTATATTCAACAAATTTGGTTTTGAAATATTGATAATTTAAACTTTCTCCAGACCCTCTCTTTTTTTCCCCGCTTAAATTGCCAAATAAAACCTGGCCTTCAAGGATAAACCACGGTCCAAAATTTTTACATACCGATGCCCTGAAAGCTAAATTGTTCATAATGTCACCTTGTGCCGGCCCTTCATCAATGTCTCCGAAAAATGAAGTTATCCCTGCATCAAATCCTATACCTATTGCGTTTGAGGCATTCTCTTTTTGAGAACTTACCTGTGAAAATCCAATAAAAGGAACAATAAGCAAACTTAACGTGAAAAAAGAAAACCTGATTTTCATAATTTGTTGATCTAATTGAGCAAAGATAGTATTTTTATTTAACAAATAAGTTTGTGGGTCTTCTTCAAATTGATAGATCACTATCATTTTATGTTTTTAAACCCGGATTATACAATTGAACACAATAGCATGCCTGACTATGTGACAAAGTCAGGCATACTTATGTTATATTTTTTATTTATCACTCTTTGGAGTGGACTCAAATATCAATATGAGACCTTTGCAAGGTAAAATATTTAGTTCTTAATTTCAATAACTAAATAATTTGTCTCCTGCCAAAATTGCAATTTATTGCTTATTTCGAGAATTGTAACATTCGTTTCCTTATTGTAGGTAATTGAATAACTATCTGCTGAATGTGGAGTAACCAGTTCAGCTTTTTTACCATCTAGCTCAATGATATCTGTTTGATCAACATCAACAGGAACCATAAATTCGAGCGAGGCATCGTCATTTAATTTTTTTACCCTGCCCATTCCTATGAAACCGCCTTCCATATCAAGAACACCCATTACTTTCAATTCCTTTTTTGTTCCTGCAACAAAAAATGCTGTATTAATTATCTCTTCTAAAACATCAGTATAAATAGCTTGATCCTCATATGCATCTACCAATTCGGTGATATCTATTCCTTCTACAGCAACCTCTTCGTGCAGTGCATCAATTTCATTATCCTTTTCAACAACTGTAATAGCCAAGTCGCGCACTTCCATTTCCAGCATATGAACCTCATCCTGATCAACATTTTCATCCTGCCTGAGTTGTTTTACGTTTTTATCAAGATAAGCAACTTTATGCTTTGAGTTTTCTGATAATCCATGCATATGCTCAATATGAAGTAAAATATCCTCTTCAACATCTTCATCATTGTTGTCGGAAGACATAATGGATTTTACAGTATGACTTTTATCATCATAAGCAGCAATGTTTTCCTCAATTTCTTCGAGCATCAGGCGATACTCACTAATTTCGGATGACATTGTATAGGTCTCTCCTGAAAATTTAGCATTTTGCTTTTTAAGTTCATCAATCTCAGCTTTTAGTGCTGTGTTTTCTTTTTTTGTTTGTGTACCACATGAGGTAATCATCAGACCCATTACAGCCATAAATAGTACTGTCATTGTTTTCTTCATTCTGTTTAAATTGTTTAGTTATTTTTACTTTAATTAAAAAATGAGTGCAAAAGTACTCTATTTTTTTAAATCTGTAACGAAAAAGTGGCAGACACAAAGAACTTTGTGTCTGCCACTAATATAAATATTTACATCTAGTGATAATTATTTATCAAATTCTGCTTATCTGCTTATAGCTTTCAGCGCACCAATTAAATATTTTGGATTATGCGCTGAATCGTACATTGGATGTACCTCTTTATCCGTATCAAACAGACCATAAACTGCCATTTGAGCAGTTCTCACAGAATATTCAACTGTAAATACACAATCCTTTGGGGCTTCGGCGAACTGGCCGAGAAAAGCAAAGTTAGTAGCTCCTTTTACAACCACATCCGGCCTGTCGCCAATTTCCCTTGGCATAAATAAACTATCAACAAAAGGCATTGCAACAGGAATACAATTTACCTTTCCTGCTTCTGTAACAGGTTTCATCAAATCCTGGATTTTTAGATGATAATACAGTTCTTCCAACATCTCTGCTCCTGTACATTCAGCCATTGTTTTGTTAATATAATTTCCTTTTCTGTCAGGATAAAGTCCATATCCCCAAAAAATCTTCACATCACCCGGTTGATTTGGGAAGTGGGGCTGGCGTGCAATTACAATAGACATAAGCCAATTTGAGTCTGTCATAGTGACAAGTCCGCCTGTCCCATCAACATTACCGGAAAAATTCTCCATATAGTCGTGGAAAGTAGAGTCTTTCAGGGTAGCTGTAAATGAGTACCATTTTTGTAAATCTATATTATCACAAAACGGGCCTGGATTTCCAAAAGCTTTATCTTTTAGAGCAATTTTCTTCCACAGTTTCCAGGAACCTGAGTCTTCAACTCCTTTTAATTTTGCCGGGGTATCCCAGGTTCCGTTGTCCGTACTATCTGTTAAAGAACCATTAGTAAAAAATACAAAATCATTCTTTCCAAGTACTATTTCACTTTTGTCTTTAAGATGCAAAACGGTAGCAGTTTTCTTGTCTGCCGACAAGTTGAAATCAATATCTACTACTTCTTTACTCATTTCAAATTTAACTCCCCTATCTTCAAGGTAACTTCTCATAGGCCTAACCACGGAGTCATATTGATTATATTTGGTGCGCATTACCCCGCCTAATTTATACAGGCCATCAACAAGGTGGATAAAGCGCTTCATATATCTTCTCATTTCAGCAAGACTGCTCCATTTCTGAAATGCAAACATCGATGTCCATATATACCAAAAGTTAGTATCGAAAAAGGCTTGATCAAACCAATCTTCTATTCGTTTGTTACCCAATAATTTTTCAGAAACAAAGGTGAGCTTTAAAAAATCGGCTTGTTGTTTTTTTGATAATCCATAACTTGAAACATCAAGTTTTTTACCGTCTTTTAATAAGCGTGCTTGTCCGTTACTGACAAATCGCTCGTTAAAATCGTAAGATTCATCTCTTACAGATACATTTGGATCTTCTAATGATGGTATGTGAGACAGCAATTCCCAATAGCATTCGTAATGCATCTCGTGCATTCTTCCACCACGTACAACAAATCCCTTTTCTGTATCTCCAATTCCATCACAGGCTCCACCGGCAATCATGTCCTTTTCTAAAATATGGATGTTCTCACCAGGAACTCCTGCATCTTTTTCTAAATAAACGGCACTTGCCAATGAAGCAATACCGCTTCCAATTAAATACACATGTGCATTTTGATTTTTTTTTGTATTCATATAAGTAATTTTTGATTATAGAAACTTTACTAAAGTATCTGCCTACAGGCAGGTCAATAATTAAATAAGCAGCAAAAGTACACATTTAAGTAAAGCAATACCTAATTATTTTTGTTACAAAAAGTAGACAATGGGGGAGATTTGGAATTTTCAAGATTCAAATTTGGGTTGTAGCATTCCTATTAGTGCCATTCCTATAAATAGGATCGTTTTTTAATTCATTTATAGCGTTTATAAAGATGTTGATATTGTTCCTCAAAATAGATTATGGTTTAAATCCAATGTGCAAAGATAGAAATATATTTTTACCTGATTATTCAGGTTAGATTCTCAATTGGCGATCAGAAAAATTAAAAAACAAAGCTCCTTTTTAAAGAGCTTTGTTTCACAATCAATTAACCTAAAATCTACTTATGAAAAAACTACTTAATAA
>JAOZLR010000275.1 GCA_029934735.1 Bacteroidales bacterium | reverse complement strand
ATTCCAAATCCCAAACCTTCGAGCAAACCATTTATAGCTTCCAAGCTCATAATTGATTTGTCAAATGAGATAGTAGCCTCTCCCAGCCTTATACTTTCAACCGTGATATTATTTTTCTCAAACTCATTACGAATTACCCCAATGCAGCAATTGCTCAGCATATTTTTAATAGAAACGGTTGTAGTCGTTATGTCATTTTTAGCAGCCATAAAATAATTTGCTAAAATAGTGATAATTAATAATCCTGCCGATTAATATATTGAGCCTGATTTTTGTCAGAGGAGGGAAAAAAGGAAGAAAGAATGCGCCTTCTTTTTATACCTTAAATGTAATTCCTATCCCGAAATTCTCTTTAAACTGCACTTTTGGGCCTTTACCAACCTCAACTTTGACCCCGCCAATATTCTCATAAGTAGGGATAGGGATATCATTATCATAGAGCAACCTCATAAATAGGTTTGAAGACAGATAGCTGTTTATTTTAAAACTCAAAGCCGATTCCCAGTCGATATCCATATTCCATCTGTTGCTTATATCATCGTCCATATAATTGTTGTGGATATTAACACGGGTATCAAAATTAACATTTTTAAGAATGTCGCGGTTATATGTTAGTAAAATATTAACACCAAAGGATGGTCTGACATTATTTCCGGGCACTAACACATTTCCAGATGTGTCTGTTATAGCAGGCTGCACACCGTAAGCTCCTTTGTCGGCCAGCTCCTGATTCATCACAAAAACAAACTTTCCGCTTGCCGGAGAAATGAACACCGAGGCATATTCAACCGGCTTATACTGCAATCCCAGCGACAGGAAGAGATTTGCAGGAGAGAGTGTTGAAGAAACTATCACCGAATCATTGGGATATGCATAACCATTGCTAAATTGCGACTTCAGGTTAACAACAAAAGAATAAAACAGGTCATTTACTATTTCATACCCCAGTAGGCCTCCGTATTCGAAACGATCCTCAGTTTTTCTTATACCCTGCTCACCATTCCAGGTAATGCCATAAGCAGCCAGCAGATAATTATCCATCTTAAAGGAATTATTCAGGTAATTCCATTTAGCGATTGAGAATGCGATTCCAGATATAGCACTTTCCCCTCCTTCAGCCCAGTTTGTCAGGCTAACCTGATTAAAATTCAGAACATTTTTTGTAGAAAACTTCCAAAATTTAATAGTATCAGCTTTTGCTGTATCCGATTGAATAACCTGGACAGCCATATCATCCGGTATGGGCAGAGTTACTGGAGGGTTTTCTGCAAAAGAGAATAAAACTAACAAAGGCTGGATAAACAATAACAGTTTCTTCATAATTACATATTTCGCGCCGAAAATATTAATCTTTTTTGAAATAAATACAGACTGCTAACGAATTTTTCAACAAATCATTGTTTATTCTTTTTATCAATCAGGGCTACTCTCCATATCATCCATATTTTCCCTATTGTAGCCAAGCCACCAGAACATCAGTCCGGGAATAAGAAAAGGTAGCATATATACCAGCATTGCAAAAGAATCTTTCATCCCGCCCGCATAAAGCAGATAAAGCCCCATAAGAACACCACTGACTGACATTACAATCCCTCCTTCTTTTTCTCTTTTCCAGGCAAAGATGTATCCAATAAAAGCAAAACCCAGAAGAAGCATCATTGATTGAAGCTGTCCGGTTTCATCATGAAAGAGATCAGGAATCCCCTCACCAATAAAAAACATTCCGAAGAAGAATACCGAAATTCCACCAAAAATACGTGCTATCCATCTGGTTGTTTTAATACCACTGCTTTGCATAATATAAGTTTTTAATAAGGCAAGGTGTACCTTGACTTTACCTTTAAAATATTACTGATTCAATCAAGCCACCAACTACTTCAACCACTTATCAAGCCAATTAAAAAAGGTTCTTTGCCAGAGAATTCCATTTTGTGGTTTCAGCACCCAGTGATTCTCATCGGGGAAGAAGAGGAATTCAGCCGGAACATCTCTTAAAATAGCTCCATTAAATGCAGTCATTCCCTGAGTGTAGGCAATTCGATAATCCAACTCACCATGGATAATAAGTATCGGGGTATCCCAGTTTTGTATATACTTGTGAGGAGAGTGGTCATAAGCCTCTTTAGCAACTTCATTGTCCTTATCCCAAAAGGAGCCACCTTTATCCCAATTCTCAAACCACATCTCTTCAGTTTCCAGATATTGAGCTTCTTCATTAAAAATACCATCATGCGCAATAAATGCCTTAAACCTTTTATCATGATTACCAGCCAAATAGAATACTGCATATCCTCCGGCACTTGCTCCAATAGCCCCGAGACGATTTTCATCAATAAATGGCTCTTTAGCCATTTCGTCAATAGCAGTTAAATAATCCTGCATACTTTTCCCGTGATAGTCGCCACTTATCTGCTCCTGCCACGCCTGTCCAAACCCTGAAACACCTCTGCGGTTTGGTGCAACAATAATATAATCATTGGCAGCCATAAGTTGATAATTCCACCTGTAATGAAAGTTCTGGCTTAAGGGCCCTTGCGGACCTCCTTTGCAATAAAGCAAAGCAGGGTATTTTTTATTTGCGTCGAAATGAGGCGGATAAATAATCATGGTTAGCATATCTTCTCCATCATGAGTTTTCATCCATCTCTCTTCAATTTTACCCATCGTAATTTTATCGAGCAAATCTTTGTTTGTAAATGTTATTTGCTCTGCTTTTCCATTTTTAGGATTAACTGAGTACAATTCAGTAGGCATTGACATAGTCCTTCGCGTGGCAATCAATTTATCACCTGCGAGTGCAACACTCCTGTAGTCATGCATTCCCTCAGTAAGTTTTTTGATAGAACCATCACCCACATTGAAAATATAAATCTGAAAAGTTCCGTGCCAGTCGCTGGTGAAATAAATAGCCTTGCTGTCTTCAGTCCACATCAGGCTACCAGCATTCTGGTCAAAGCCTTTAGTTGCATAAATTTTATCCCCTGTTTTTGTATTAATAATGAACAAACGATTTTGATCCGACTCATAACCATCACGTTCCATACTCTCCCAGGCAATATAATTACCATCAGGTGAGTAAAGAGGAGCTACATCAAAACCCATATTTCCTTCAGTCATATTCTCTGTTTTCCCGGTTTCGATGTTATAAATATAAATATCAGAATTTGTTGACAAAGTAGCAGCTTTACCCGATAATTTTTTACAAGTATATGCAATTGCCTTGCTATCAGCACTCCAGTCAATTTGCTCTATCCCGCCAAATGGACTTAATGGGGCATGGTATGGCTCATCTTTTAAGATATCTTTATCGTTCCAAACTTTGACACCGTCATAATCAGCATAAAAAACGTGACTGTATGAATCCACCCAGTGATCCCAATGCCTGTACATCAAGTCATCCATCAGTCGTCCGGATGCTTTAGGAAGGCCATTATACAAATCGGCAAATTTATTTTCTATGGGCACCTCTTTAGTGAAAAGGATTTTTGTTTGATCAGGTGAATATTTAAACCCTGTAATCCCCCCTTCGATATTGGAAATTTGTGTTCTGTCATTTCCATCAGGATTCATTTCCCATAGTTGAACAGAGCCACTTTCGGATGTAAGAAATCCTATTTTCTTTCCATCGGGCCTCCATACTGCATTAAATTCACTTTTAGGCGAATGAGTTAATTGCTTTACATTATCGCCATTAGCATCAACTGAATACAATTCGCGATTGCCTTTGTTTTGTTCAATGGAATAATAAGAAACACCATACATAACTGTTTTTCCATCAGGCGAAACTTCCTGACCACTTACTCGTCCAAATGCCCATAAAGCCTCAGGAGTCATACGATCAGATGTGATTTTCAGATCGGGCTTGCCGATAACAATGTTATCCTGAGCACTTGCATTGTTTACCGCAAAGATTAGAGTTGCAGAAATTAAAAAAATTGAAATAAGATTTTTCATCATTACAAATTTAAAGGTTCATATTTATAATTCATTTTATTGGGCTTGCTAAAGTAGTCTTTTTTCACAATTAACAATAATCAATTCTCAAACAACAACTAATTAAATCGTATAGCTTTCACCGGAGAAATTTTGGTTATAATATAAGTAGGAAGTATCAGCA
>JAOZLR010000044.1:3808-12880 GCA_029934735.1 Bacteroidales bacterium | reverse complement strand
AGAAGCGGATTACACCGGTATATGCATCTTTGTCTCCAAATGTCATCCAGAATCTCACAAGTGCTCCCGGACCTTCGGCATCGAACATAACAAATTCACGTCGCCCGTTATTCTCTTCTTGTCTGATAAACCAGGAAGCATCGTGATTGGCAAACCATCCTGCGCTATCTGGTGAGACGGAGTGCCTGTCGTAGGAGCTAAATTGTCTGACTGTGAAAGCAGGGGTGGGGAATTCAGTAACAATGTTCCTGTCTGTCATTTCATTTAATAAACTTGCTAAAGTAACTTCCCTGTCCAATGGTTGACAAGATGTTGTAATTATCATGATTAGGATAAATGCCGGAAGTAATTTGTATTTATTCATAATATTTTGTTAAAGACTATACAAAGATATATATAATCGATAAGTTTCGGATTATCTATCTCGTTGTTCACCTCAAATATAACCCCTGTTTATGAAAGTCAGAGATATTACCTCCACCCTCCGGTTGTGTGGCAAAAAAAAAGAGGCTGTCTTTTTAGGCAGCCTCTTTTTTTATGTTAGATATTTTTTGTTATTAATAGAACAGGATCCTGTTGTCGATAATCTCATTATTTTCTTTAAGAGTCTTTACATATGAATTGTTATTAACCTTTGATACAAAATTCATAAGTAACTGCTTTTCATAAAGGGTTGTATTCCCTGATAGATCAGCCTTTGTTACTTCATCAACAACAATAAAAAAACCAGTATTGTTACCTTTAACAGGTTTTGAAATAACATTTGTCTTCATTGAAAATGTTTTACCAAGAACATTTGCTTCATTCCCAAATCCTGCAATATTTCTTGTTACAAAAGTCAGGTTGGGCACAGTATCAATTTTTGAATTCAGCTTTGATGCTATTTGAGACAGGTTTTTAGAATTTTTGGCAATTTCAGTCATTTTATTAATCATAATATCACCTTTCAACTCTTTCTTAACCAGAGGCTCAAGTGACTCTCTGACCTCGTCAATAGAAGGAATACCTGCCTTCCTGACTTTGGTTACAGCTGCAACCATATACATGTCGGTAAGCGTATAGACCTGGGATATTGATCCTACATCTATCCCATCGGTGTAAAGCCACTGGATTATAGACCTTGGATTATCAAGTCCGGCAATTCTGTCAGACATAGGTTGCAATTGCTGAGCTGTTCTTTTGTTTAGCCCCAGACTTGTAGCAAGAGTGTCAAAAGCTTCCAGGCTTGTTGATTTTCCCTGAAATTCACTAGCATTGGTAAATGTATTCTGATATGTTTCCTGACTTGGAGTGATATTAATAGTTAACTGAGCAACTCTGACTTTTTTAATTGGATTTAATTTGCCTGTAACCTTAATAATATGGAACCCAAAATCTGACTCAGCAATAGTAATTCCTCCAACAGGTGTGTTAAACACTGCCGAATTAAATTGTGGAACCATTTGTCCATCGGCAAACCAATCAAGGTCACCAGAATTTTGTTTTGCAGAAGGGTCATCAGACATCTGTTTTGCAATTTGCTCGAGTTTCTCAGGATTAGCCTTAACAACATTTAATAAGCTGTCGGCCATTGCCTTTGCATCAACTCTGATTCTGGTAATTTCCTGTGCCGCATTACGTGAACCGGCATAAGCAATAAGAATATGACTTGCCTTCATTGAATCCGGTCTGAAAACAATTTTTACCAGCTTTGCCATGTGCCAGGAATTATTTTCAACATAAGGATCAATAAAAGTTCCAACCGGAGAGTTGAACATCACTGAATCAATTCTAACCGGAAGTTGACCCTCTTTAAATAATGTACTGTCATATCTTTCATCTGACTCTCTGGCTATGAAGAGAGGAACATTATCAACCTTTTTAAAATCATCGAATATCTCAACAACTTGTTTTTTGATATTCTGTCTGTCACTTGACGAAGCTTTCACATCGAAGATAACATAGTCAATATCTCTTGACTCTGGTTGCTCATAGTTTTGTTTGTACTCTTCGTAATATTTTTTCATATCAGCATCGGTAACAGTAACCGCTGTGTCTGATATAGTATTGTACTTTGCACCAACAAGCATTACTTTTGCAGTAGCTTTACGATCAATAAAATCTTTAACAAGAAAGGTGTCGGGCATAAAATATGCTTTCGAGATCAGGTCTTTGTATTTGGTCTGCATCCTGTCATCTTTGATAGCATTGACAAAATCATCCCATCTGTTGCGGTTGTTCTGATCCATCTGGTCGAGTTGTTTAATGTAGTTTCTAACCAGCTCAGGATCATATTGATTTGTATTTGGATCTTTGAAATACTGGAGGATATATTTATGTGGATTGTCGCCCTGCAATTGGTCGAATAATTCTTCGGGAGAAACAACAAGTCCCAGTTCATTATATTCTTTATCAAGCACCATTTTATCAACAAGCTGGTCGTAGGTTTGTTGCCTGATTCTGAAAACTTCGTCAGAAGTTAATGTCTGTTTTTGCTGTTGAGTTTTTGTGTTTTCAATATTTTTCTCAACATGTTGACTGAAATAAGTATAAGGAATCTCCTCATCATCAACAACTGCAATGTTCATATCTCTGCCTTGTGGTCCACTTTTCATAAAGTCGCCTAAGATAAAAGCCGCCAAAGCCACACCAATAATTATAATAAGTAATCCGGATTGTTTTCTAATGGTTCCAATAACTGCCATAACTTCACTTTTTTAAAATAGTTTGCAAATGTACAATAACTAAATTGAAAGAGACAAATTTTTTTAGAGAAAATTTTCCGGCCCGTAAAAATCATTAACTATTTTATTCGAAGGATAAGATAAATTGATTGAAATTCAGATTTCAGGATACGGATTGAAGATGAAATAGTGCGCTTTTCTTGACCCTGATTTGCTCTCATTTTAATTATATCTATTTCTTTTTAATAATTAACTTAACTTGCTCAATACGGCTTTCGCTTGCCTGTTTGATGATAAATCTGAACTGTTCGTAACTGATCTCATCATTTATGAGCGGGATACTTTCGTGGAGGTCGATTATTAAACCTCCGAGTGTCTCGTAATTATCCGATTCGGGAAGATCAAGTTCATATTTTTCATTGATGTAATCTATTTCCAGACGAGCAGAGAAGAGATAGTCATTTTCATTTATCTTCTTCTCTGTCAGGTCTTCTGTATCATATTCGTCTTCTATCTCACCAAAAATCTCCTCAATTACATCTTCCAGGGTGACAACACCTGAGGTGCCGCCAAATTCGTCCACAACAACAGCAATACTTTTATGTTCTTTAATAAACATCGTAAGTACATTATTGGCCAGCATAGTTTCAGGAACAATGGGTAATTCGTGAATAATATTTTTTATGGAGCCGGGATTTTTAAACATATCAGAAGAATGCACAAACCCGATGATATTATCAATGCTATCACGATATATCAGTATTTTTGAATGTCCTGATTCAATAAAACTGTTTTTCAGTTCTTCGATATTGGTCTCTTCTTCCTGTGCGGTAATTTCCGTACGAGGAACCATACATTCGCGCAGTTTAATGTTTTTAAATTCAATTGCATTTTGTAGCATCTGAATCTCCTGCTTAACATCATTTTCCTCTTTGCTTATTTCTGTTATTTCGTTCAGGTAATTGTCAAAATCTACCGGGCTGAACGCGTCGCTTCCTACAGAAAAGTTAACTCTGAATATTTTTTTTAGAATGAACTTGGCAAAACTAACAAGCAGAAAGATGAACGGGTACAGCAGCCAGCAAAATATTTTGATCGGAATGGCAAACCGCTTGAGTATTGCATTCGGATTAATTCTGAAAAGGGCTTTTGGAATAAATTCGGCAGCAATAAGGATTAAAACTGTTGAGACAATTGTCTGTATAATAAGTATCAGAAACTCACTTGAATATTGAGGCGTCAGAATTTTTGCAATTACAGGTTCAAGAATATTTGCCATTGCAATACCATAAATAACCAATGAAATATTATTTCCCAGCAATAGCGCTCCAAGGATGCCGGACGGATTATTCACAAAAGAAGAGAGGATTTTTGCTGAGAACATGCCCTTGTTTTTGTCAAGTTCTATCTGGAGTTTGTTTGAACTGACAAAAGCAATCTCGAGCCCTGAAAAAAGGGCTGAAAAGATTAAAGTTACAAATACAATTATCCAGCTATCCATTATTTTTTGTCAGGGGTTAAGCTAATTTCACCGGTAACATTGCTGATTGTGTAATCGTCGAAATTCTGATCGGATATCAGGCTGTCGCCATAAAGCACATTGTCGGGAGTTGTAATCTTAACAAAAACATCTGAAAATATTATTTTTTTTCGTTGATCCCAAACAAGGTGCTCTGTATTTAGCTGTTCGTGTTTTTTTTTGTTGATAACAATGACGTCGTTTCTGGCTTCAAGCATTTTTTTTTTCTCGTAATTGATGCCATATTTTGCAGTTATATGTGATTTAACCTGCTTTACCGAGTCATACATTATAATTTTAAATCCTTCGGGAAACTCAATCATATTTTCTTTTCCTTCGTATCTTTTCATTAGCGGGCTTTCGAGGTAAGCCTGAACCTTTCCTGAGTCGCTGAAATAGAGAACGATATCATAAGCAGTTTCTAATGGCAATGAGTCAACCAACGAAAGCGAGGTAACATCTTGGATGTCATTTTTACAAGAAAAAAGCACTATTACGAAAGAAATCATAATAATGCTTTTAACTATAATTAAATAATTACCGAAAAATTTATTCCTGTTCACTTAGCTTAACAATTTATACTTAATCGGAAGTTCTAACAGTTGTTGTTTCATTTATCCAGCATTCAACCTTATATTTATCACCTTTTTTCAGGTCATAAAAGAAGATTGTTTCAGTTGCAGGGAAATACTGACTGTAAAGAGTTATCAATTTTTTAGCTTCATCAGCAACAGAAGAGTCAACATTCCTTGCTTTGATAAATTTATCGACAGCAGCCCAATATGCAACCTTGGCTGTCAGGTCATTATTTCCACAACTTTTAGACGATACTGCATACATGTTTCCAATAAGGATATATGCTTTCCCGTCATTCGACCTATATTTCAGGACATCATAGCAGTTGCTGCGTGCTTGTGTGTATTTTTTTTGCTGATAATTAACAACAGCCATAAGATAAAATATGTCGGCCTTTTCGTTTGGGTCTTCCTGAAGTTCTGTAGCTTGCTTCAGGAACTCCAGTGCCTTTGGATAGTTCTCTTTTTTGATATACATCTTACCCATTAGCTTGGCAGATCCGGCTGAGGGTTCAGCTTTATGCAGATTTTCAGTCGCCTGGAAAAAGAGGTCAGAATCTGTACAATTTTTCTTGTCCAGAATCTTAGTAATTTTCTTTAGCAGGTCAATATCATTTGGAGATTCGTTGAACTTAACCGTATATATACTAATAAGATCTTCGCACGTAGCATATGGTTCAAACGATAGCTCAATGTTTCCTTTAACTGCTTCCCAGTTTGCAACTTTTTTAGGGTTATTTTTTATATTGTAATCAATGATATCACTTTCAGTATCATAAATATCAACCAGCACTGCTTTTTCGATTTTTTCTGATTTTACCATTTTTTCAGCCGACCTGAAATAATAAATTAAGATGGGGCCAAGTGTTTTATTACCTGTAAGACTAACTGCTTTTTTAAGTATTTCGTATGACTTTTCATAGTCGGTAGGCCTGTACTTATACAGATCAACACCTTTTTTACCAAGCACATAACCTTCTTGGCCAAAATATTTGATTCTTTGATCATAAACCATCATCAAAGTATCAATATATTTATCCTTTTTTGCTTTGTCGGTTTCTGTTTTGATTAATTCCTTAATCAGTTTTTCACCATGAATATAAATATTTTTATAGCTTCTGGGGCAGTTATTAAAAACCCATGTCCACGGCCCTACAACGTCTTTCCATGCCTCATTTTTATAATTGCTCTGTTTCCATTGCTTATAAAACTCATAATACAGGGAGTTATTTGTGATACAGGTTACACTATCTTTTCCAAATCGCGGTTCATCTTGCGCAAGTGCACTTTTTGAAATTATAAGTCCGGCAAATAATCCCAGCAACAATAATAACAGATTCTTTTTCATAACATTATATAATTAATACTTAATAAAATACATTTAACAAATAGCAAAAATAATAAATTTATTTATATCTTCTTTTTACAAACCATCTTTCCTGAATTGATACACTAAAATGCACATTGACATAATTCTCTTTTACTAAATTTTTATATTCTGTTCCTCTTGTGCCTATATCAAAACCGATGTTAATCATAGACTCATTTCCTCTAAGTCGGGAACTTTTTAACGGAAATCCAAATCCAAAAGTTATGCCAAACTCTTTTAATTGTTCACCTCTTAATTTAAGATAGCTTTGAGTGAAATGACCGCCAAATCTAATCCTTACTGTTTGCCAATAGGAATAAGTGCTGTTAATATTCTGAATATATTCACCTCCGGCCGAGTAAGTAGAGCTGTTTTGAAGAGAATCAAGTTGCCCGAACTTTCTGAATTCTGACCAGTTAGCCCATTTGTATTCAACCCCGAACATCCAGTGGTCTGATTTTTCAAATGAAAAACCCAACCCAAATTCCATGGGCATTTCCACTTGACCCATTACTAACGGAATGTAGGCAATAGTATCTTTAAAATTATATATGCCGTGTGTTTCTCCGGCATACGACATTGCAATATAATGAGCTTCAGATGCGAGAGCTGTCTTTGGTGTGAATGTAGCTCCGACAACAAGATCTAGATTGTTTTTTAGTTTTGTATAATATTGCACCCCAAAATCAAAAACGACATCACCTGATACAATGGAGTTGTCGATCAAAGTACCTGCTAAATTTACTGAATCGGGAAAGGAAATAGTCTGTGATTTATTTAATTTTCCCCAAAGATATGAGGCATTGAATCCAATAGATAAATAACTTAATGGTTGGAAAGAGCTGCCAATATTAAACCTGTTAAAACCACCTGAACCAAAGTATTGATATTTGATATTGCCTGCGTCAACAGAATAGTTATAGCTTGAGACATCGTATCCCACAGAACTGTAGGGAAGTAGTGCAAGACTTGCACGCCACCATTTGTTTACCGGAAATCCCATTAAAATATGACTTATATTCCCTGTAACCATCTCATCTGTTCCTTTCTCGGTTTGGTAATTAACAAATAATCCTACAATTCCTGCTTCAAAAAGAAATGATGTGCTGTCGAATGCTGAATATGATGCTGCATTGGAAATATCTATTGTAGAGCGGTTTCTGACACCAATAGTGTTTCCCCCCATTGACATCGTGCGGACATTATTTATTTTAGCCAAAGAACCTACTCCGAAACTACTGTATGGCGAACTGATTCCTGGCTGTGAAAACACTTCTCCAGCAGAAAAAAATGTAAAAATTGCAAACAACAACCTCATCGTAAATGAAATTTGTCGTTTCAATACAGAACCAGGTTTGTTGCAATAGTATACTTTTTCTTTCAGCATTTTACTGTATATCAGAGTGTAACCGTACTCTTGTTGATGTTAAAATCCAAAATTTCATTTAGTCCATTGAGAACTAAATTTGGGAGTGCAAAGATGTCATTTTTTAATCGTTTATCAAAAAAAATAGTATCACCTCCTGTAAAAATAATTTTCACCCTGCCAAAACTGTTCTCATAACGCTTAATAACTCCCTCAACCTCAGCAAGAATCCCATTCAGAACACCGGATCTGATGCTTCCTGTTGTAGAATCTCCTATGAGATTGAAATCCTCAGCACGATTCACTAACGGCAGATTTTCCGTAAAAGTATTTAGCGCTTTGAACCTGGCATCAATTCCGGGAGAAATGCCTCCACCAAAATAATTTTTCCCCTTATCGATGAAATCATAAGTTATGCAAGTTCCTGCATCAATAACAAGAATATCCTTTCCAGGGAATAATGCGCTTGCCCCGCAAACACCTGCAATCCTGTCGTTACCCAGGGTTTCGGGTGTTTTATAACCGATTATTATGGGTAGATCTATTTTTGATGACAATTCTATGAAGTAGTAATTTTCGTTGAGAAAGTTTCTTATATCCTTGTCATGCTCTTTAACGGTTGAAACAATAGAGTACCTGACAGTCTTATTTTTTCTCTCAAATCCGGATAACAATAGTTTCAATTTATAAAGATTGAAAGTCTCAAAGGTATGTAATTCTATAAGTTCGCTCCCCTCATACAGAGCAACTTTAGTTAACGTATTCCCTACATCAATTCCCAACTTCATTATATGCCGGTTGTCATCAATACTAAAACTTTGCAAAAGTAATAACCTGAGTTCAATATAGCAAATATAAAAATATTTTAAAAAAGTGTAGGTAATATAAAAATGTTATTTATTTTTGCAGCCCTGAAAAATTGACAGGACGATTTTTGAAATAATGATGGTACCATAGCTCAGATGGTAGAGCACAGGACTGAAAATCCTGGTGTCCCTGGTTCGATTCCAGGTGGTACCACTTTTAATCAGTAAGTTATGAAAGTTTAAACTTCAAATATTTCATAACTAATTGATTATCTAAAGTGCAATAGAATAATTGAAGTTCTCTTTTTCATTGTTTTTGGCAAAATGTTTACTAATTGTTTACTAATTTTTAAGCTATGTCAGAAACATTTCCATCATTCAAAGTAGCTCAAAAGGACTATACCCGCAAAAATGGCACCCGGTGTATTTTTATCAGATTAACCATTAACAGGAAAAGTAAGTACTTTTCTTTAAACCTGTATGTCGATCCCGACCATTTTAGATCCGTGGCCGTATCCCGATCAGATCCCGATTATAAAGATAAATTAGAGCTTAACACTATTAGAGCAAATAGCCAGTTGGTCAAACTAAAAGGATTTAGAAAGGAAATATTATTCAATGAACATCTAATTCGCAACGGTTTCAAAGTCGATGGGGATTCCTTATGGTGCAATCAGTAAAGTTTTAGGCCATACAGATATTAAAACAACAAAGATCTGCACTAAATATGAGCTGGACTATTTGTCGAGGGAAATGCGAAAGTGGAACTAACTT
>JAOZLR010000044.1:0-3708 GCA_029934735.1 Bacteroidales bacterium | reverse complement strand
CACTAAATATGAGCTGGACTATTTGTCGAGGGAAATGCGAAAGTGGAACTAACTTAAAATAATTATTAAATATGACTTTAATGGACATTGCGAATACTTATTTTAATCTCTAATTTTGAGCTCGTTATTAAAATAAATCTGCTAATAACGAGCTTTAAGTATTATTGATTGTTAATAACTTGTTAATAAGTGTTATTTTCTTATCAAATAAGATCGTTCAGATTTTCAGGTGGTTATGTTGTGTTTGTATAACAATGTATTACAATTGTCAAATAAGGCTAAGCCCAAATAGGAATATATTTAGCAAACTTCCTTGAGCTACTTTCAGGATCATCAAGTTTTATTAATTCTTTCTTAAATGTTGCGTCTATTATTCTTGAAACAGTAGCAGAATTTCGTGCATCAATTTTAAATCTCTCTCGTAGTGATTGATTTGTCATTTTTTGACTAGATATATACTTCAATACACAATGTTGATAGCAAGCCCTGATTTTATCATTTTTACTCATCTCTTTAAAATTCTTATGAGCATATAATATAACTTTTGTGTGCTTTTCCATAACCAAAAAATCAGGTGCTGGAAGTTTATTTTTTTCAACTGCATCAATAACTTTATCAATACCGACTCCCCTTTCCTCACAAATTCTAATTCTTCTCATAAAAGAAGCTAGCTTCTCATTTCTAGATTGATATTCATCAATAAATCGTAATGTGGTAATTATGGGTATCCCTGGATTTGTGATTTCAATTCTATCTATAAAGATCTCAATATGTATTCCTGTACCCGTTTCTGAAAAATCTTGATGAATAATCGCATTAGCAACCAGCTCTCTAATAGCAATTTTTGGATATGGCTGAGTAGTTTCACGAAAAGCATCTTTTATGCTTTCACTTGTAGGTAAATTGTCATTAATATATTCAATTAATCCAGCAAATCCAACCGCATATCCTTTAATGCCAGGTTTATCTTTAAGAGCTTTTAATTTATTGTTACCCTCATATACGATAACTCTAATTGATTTTCGAGAAAGATTTTCAAACTTATTGATATCCTTAGCAAATAAAATTGCACCAAGATTGGTAATATGGTATTTATTATTACTAAACTGGATAAATTTTTCACTTATAAATTTATCCAGAATTAATTGTCTAGTTGATGGAAATGGAAGATCCATTAAATCAAAATATGCTTGTCCATCCAATAATGCTGTAACATCTTCGGCTAATAGATTTGAATATGCAATTTCTTCTTCGAAATTATTTTTCGTTGCATAATCCCAGATTTTTCTTTCCTTTTCAGGATACTCGACCAATCTCTTAGTATAACTTCCAATCCTAACATAGGATATATTTCTAAAGCGGGTTGGCTGGTTCTTAGCAGCAGGGATTTCAATAAGAACAATATTCTTATTAGCAGAGCCGAATTGATAAATCCTAAAGTCAATTTTCGGATTTATCATTTTAATTAGCCAATGTTCTATTTCTTCACCTCCAACAGCCTCTTTTTCTAGATTAAATTTTGTTCCAACTACCTCATGAGTAAGATCTTTTATGCCAAATACTAAATAACCATTTCTTTGATCATGCAAAGAAGCACCATTTGATAAAGCTGAGATTCTTTTACCAATTTCAAAGTGTGAATAATTATTAACCTTAAACTCTACCCATTGACTTTCGAATGGAACCTCTATTAACCTGTTTAATAATTTATGTAATTCAATATCTGACATAGTAATGCACAAAGATATAAAAAAACAAAATTTCATACTAAATATAAATTAGATTTTCTTTCAAAGGAAATGGTGAGATGGTGTTTCAGCACCCAGAAAATCGGACAGGATTATAGTTGGAAATCTGTAATTTTATACGCTTATGACAAACAAAAGAATCTTTACAAAGGCCGAAAAGCTTCAATTTCTAAAAAATATTTTACTTTTTTTTCAAAAGTCATTTCATAATTTCTTAAATTTGAAAAGTTTTATAAATACCTTTGTTTGGTAATTTTTATATTGCAGGTGAATTTGTTAAAAACATTTCAATGAAAATATATGATTATGAAAAAAATTCTGATAATTTTAGTAATTGCCGCTTTTGCAGTTAGTTGCTGTAATGAGACGAAGAAAAATGATGTAGCTGTTAATATTGATAAGGAGATGGAAAATGTTGCCCTTGTTCTCGAAAATTATGTTATTGCAAGTGAAGGGCAGGATATTGATCTGATTAAAGAGATTTGGGCAGAGGAGCCAGATATAGCTATCTTCGGCACAACAAGTAATGAACAACTTATTGGTTGGGAAGCTATTAGTAATACTATGCAAAGGCAGTTCAATGCTTCTCAGGAAACTTACATTTCTGTTAGAGATCAGAAAATCAATATTAATGAAACAGGAAATACTGCATGGTTCTCTGAAGTAATAAATTATAATTATGTTTATCTTGGAGAGGCAAAAACGTATGAAGGATTAAGATTTACCGGAGTTCTTACAAAAAAGAACGGAGAGTGGAGGATAGTTCAGAGTCATATGTCGATTCCTGAATAAGAGGACTGGTAACCTGAGTTCCGGATAAAATAGGTTCTATTTGAGATGTCTTAGGTAATCTTTTTGTGTCGATTCAGGTTAATATTTGATTTTAATGCCTGTATTTATTTCGTTGTCATATACATCCATAAATTCAAATTCTTGAACAGTAGATTTACTTTGTTCTGCCATAATGACCGATTTGCCTTTTACAGATTTTATATTCTCAGGTAGATTGTAAATGGTTCTTAATTCTATCATATTCATTAATTCTTCAGGCAGGTTAATATCCTGTTCCACAAGCTTTTTTTTCAGGTAAGGAGCTATATTGAATTTCTTGAGTTTGTGCTTTCCGATCTTAAGATATGATGGGGCAAAAAAGGTTTTTTTGCTTCCGGCTATCTCATACATGGCAGTGTTCAGTTCTTTTGTGCTGTTGAAATCGAAGCTCAGAGATGCATCCGTAATATTATCCCCCATAATGAATTTGACATTTTTGATACCCTTATTATTTTTGAATTTCATTGCAAATTCTTCAAAACGCTCTGTCATTTCTTTCTTTAACGTATTTTGGTCGAACAATCCTGGCAGGTTAGAAAGCATGCTTGTTAACTGGTCAGTCTTAATACTATATGATATATTTCCAGACTGGTCCGAATTCACGGTAATCTCTTCAACTATTTCAATGCAACTTGTCAGGACAAGAAACGAAAAGAATAGAATTGGGACAAATTTTCTCATAAATAGAATATTGAAATATGAAATAAAATAATGTAATCAACGCAAATATTTAATAAATATTACAACCTGCCTGTACTTAAAGTAGTTAACCCGGTTGAAAACTTGTGAAAATATTTTCATACTGTAATGGCATGGATTTTGTTCTTTTGTATCGAATTAAGCACCGAATAAGTTCGGATAAAATTACAACCATGAGCAAAATTGAAAATATCGCAAATCAAAATGCCGAAAATTTTATCAAAAAGCATTTTGCAAAATTAAATCACAAGGACCGTATGGTTCGTGTTATGAAATCAAGTGTTAAAGATACCATTAAGCAGGCTTTAATAGCTTATGAATTAGAAAGAATAAAAGGGTAATAAAGTTTTGTATCTAAAAAAAAGCTTGCCTTCTGGCAAGCTTTTTTTTATTCTGCAAGTATCAACACTTTATTTTTTAACACCTCTAT
>JAOZLR010000274.1 GCA_029934735.1 Bacteroidales bacterium | reverse complement strand
CTCCAATTCGGCCACTTGAAAAATTTCCAGGGTCTCTTCATTAAAGATATAGGCAATCACATTGAGGTTGGTAGTATCGGTGAGCCACTCCTCATTTATTACATAATAAAACTGATTTGTGTATGTCTCACCTACAGCTATTGAGCCATCTTCTGTTATGTATCCGCCGAAAGTTCCGTTAACAGCATCTCTCAATACGTTATGGTGTACATAGTCTACCCAGTCAGGTTTAGGGCCTATACTTTCATTGCTGTTTCTCTGAGGAGAAATGATATTGTCTTCAGCAAGATAAACGGCAATTTTATACTTTCCCTCAAGAGGCTGCTTAAAAGTTGATGATATATCAATTAAAACTGCTTTCTTATTTGGGAAATAGGTATTTTTTAATTTTATATCAATAACATTCTCTTTTGCCATTTCAATCTCTATGGCAGCTTCCCAGTCACCTGTTATGTAATAAAGAATCATATTACCATTATATTCAACCCTGTCAACTGGCCCGGCCGGGTTAGCTGGTTGATTGAAAAAATTAAAGAGCTCATCACCCGCAGGACACCTTAAATCAGCTGTGTAAAGGCCTGTATTATCGGGCTCAGCCTGAAAACCTGCATGCACAGCATAGATTACAAGTCTTTCATTGTAATCTTCTGACCATTGATGTGCTGCTAATGCTGCTGTGGGGCAGTTCACACAATGATGGCCTGTGAAGTCTTCGAGCAGTACCTGCTTTTGAGTTACCAAAACAGAATCTGCAAAAAACAGGGTATCATTGATATCCTCAGGGATATTTTGAACATTAACCACCTTAAGAGGTTCGTCGATTTTATCGCAGGCAGTCCACCCTATAAGGACAACAACTGCAATCAGAATAAAGGAGAAATTATATTTCATTTTTTATTATTTTTTATTCAAACATTTAATCATTCACACATTCACACATCGTTCCTCTAGAAAGAACTAGTCAATGTTATAGACAAACCTGTAGAGTTCGGAACATACCGGCAAACACCACCGACGCATAATAGCCCTTCGCGTTGTCGTCCATAGCTAACTGCGATGCGTGTTGTCTTTTCAGTATATGCGATTGCAGCATTATAATAATGAACCCTCATATTGCTATTATCATTCCCGTAATTCCATTCGTCCATCACGGCAAACGACCATTTAGGAGCAACATTGTATTCGAGGGTCATAGCAGCCCAGTTTCCTTTATCTTCTTTTGTCCATAAGCCTTGCATCTCTATCCGAAGTGATTTTTTACGCGTAAATTTATATGTCATATCCAGGACTCCAATATGTGCATAGACCATTTCACTCTTGTCATAAATATCATCTTCTATCACGTGTTTATTATATGTTTGGTTATAATAAACAGCTTTTGCCTTGAATGTTTTGTTGAATTTATGCTCAAGCTTTACACTCATGTCTCTGTAAAACGGAATATCTCCAAATGAAAAGAAATTGGATTTATAGCCGACTGTACCTGTTGAGTCAATAGGTATTTCAGGAGATATTGCCTCTTTTTTAATTGAATTTGCCATTGAGTAATTAACCGTAATTGTTGTACCGTATTTACCTCCCAATTTTGATTTTTTTGGGATTGTATAAACCACTTCGCCCTGCAATCCGAATTCGCCATTAGGCTGTGTTGCATACGGATACATTGCCGCTAAACTGTATTGATGGACTTTTGTTATTGCCGGCAGATAGTTAATGTCGAGCATCGGTGGATTTCCTGATTCGGTTAGTCTTGATTTATAGCTCATATTATTGATCCACTTTGTTGAAAGAAAAATTCCTAAACCTTTCCGGGAATAGGATACAGTTGAGTATAAAGCCTGCCCTTTAAGATAGATATAGTTGTTTGTTGCATTTGGATCATTTCCTTTTTCGGCATATTCACCATAAAAGCTAAATCCACCGTTAGACAGGTTCATTCTTGCAGCCCAGCTTCCTACATTATGCGGCAAATTATATTGGTAAGTAGTTTTTTTGATCCAGTTTGCTGTATCCTCACCTGAAATAACTGTATAAGCCGAGTCTCTGGAAAATCCCATTGTCGGGACTTCTTCATATTTACTCACAAAGCTTCCACCAAGAGTTATCTTTGTTTTGGCATCATTCATTCCTCCGAACATATCGTTTAAGTAGAAATCGCCGTCTATTCCTTTGATAATTCCCCTGCTGCCGGGAGTATATGGTTCCCAAAAATATCTCTGAACTCCAACAAGGCCTTTGATCAGGACACCTTTTGCAGGAGAGTACTTTACATTAAAGCCATAAATGTTGTTGTCGTAGCCAAGAGTCCACTCTTCCCAGCCTCTGAGTATCAATCCACTTCCAAACTGTTCGTAAAAGTGGCCGGCTGTCATTTCAAGGTTGCCGATTTTATAATTAACATTCCAGTAAGGAACCCCAATGCCTTCATACCTGCTGTCGTATCCAATCATTGGATTCAGATAGCCTTCGACACGCATATATGCACTGAAATTTCTATTTGTGTATCTCACATTTGTAAAGCCGTTCAATCCGAACTTTTTGTAATTGAGCGTTGAGTCTGTTATGCCAAGTTTGGAGTCTTCAGTGTAAATCTGAGCATCGATCTCCGTATTTCCTGATACTGTTGATCCTTCCAGAAAACTTTGTGAAAATGAAAGAAGAGGAAGAAAAGACAATGCCAGCAGGAGTCCCGGAAAAATTTTTTTGTTTTTCAATTTGTCGTCCTTTTAAAAGTTAAACATATTGTATCTGATTTTAATAGTATGGAGTTACCCTATTTTATATCTTCTCCATTAATAAGTTTTTCAACTATTTCAATGTATTCATCTTCGTCCCCATCAAGATAGCCAACGTGTTGCCACACTATTTCATTGTTGCCGTTCAGAATGAAAGTATGAGGAGGTACGTTTACACCCATAGCTCTTTTAAAATCTCCGTTTATATCAAGCAGAAAATCAAACTCCCAGCCTTTACCATTTACAAATGGCTTAACCCTGTTGCTTGATCTTGAATTGTCGATGGATACTGAATATAATTTTACTCCTGTTTCGTCAACCCAATCTTCATAAACGTCATTGATTGCATCGTGTTCTTTAATGCAAGGCTTGCACCATGTAGCCCAGAAACAAATAATAACAGGCTTTCCGTCATTCGAAATGTCAGCTGTGTTGAACATAGTCCCTTCTAAGGTTCTAACTTCAACAGAAGGAAGCTTCTGTCCAGTATTTTTTTCATCCTGTGAATAAACTGCCGTTACAAATAGTACCAGCAGACTGATCAGCATAAATTTTTTCATATGTTTGATTTTATTTGTTTGTATCTTGAATAATCAATAATTCTACAACTACCAGTCCATAAAAAGAACAAAACTACGACTGTTTTTCAGACAAATCAGGTTTTAATATAGTTGCTTTAAAAAGTAACATAATTACATTAATATATAAACTTCAAGTATTTTAGCTTCTCCAAGGGGATAAATCTCTACCTCCTCAAAAATGGCAGGAAGTAACAGAGCTTCTCCTTTTTTCACTGTAACCAATTCATCTTCATATTTTAAATCAAACTCGCCTTCCACACAAAGGTGGATTACAAATGAGTCGAGTTCACTGTAATCCTTTTTGATCGCCTGTGTTAAGTGAATGATGTTGGTAGTGAAATAGGGACTCTCAACCAGCTTAACGGTTTCATTTGCTTTATCTTCGTATTCTGTTTTATAATCCTTGTAAACATTATAGTCTATTGCTTCAACGGCAAGTTCGGTATGTAGCTCCCTTGAAAAACCGGCCACATCAATTCTGTCCCAATCGTAAATTCGATATGTTGTGTCAGAGGTTTGCTGAATTTCGGCAAGCAACAGTCCTGGCCCGAGAGCGTGAACCCTGCCGGCAGGGATATAAAAAACATCACCGCTTTTGGCTTTTTCAAAATTTAAGATTGATTTGAGGGTTTTATTTTCAAGATGCTGCAGATACTCCTCTTTATCAATTTTCTTTTTGAACCCACTTATTAGTTCAGCACCTTCATCAGCCTGGAGGACATACCACATTTCTGTTTTTCCCATACCCTCATTGCGCTTTGCTGCCAACTCGTCATCGGGATGAACCTGAATGGAAAGCCAGTC
>JAOZLR010000273.1 GCA_029934735.1 Bacteroidales bacterium | reverse complement strand
TGCTCAATGCACGTGCCGGGCACATACAATTACGAAAGACCTAACAAAAAACACTCAATATGAAAGAAGAAAAACTTGCAGTTTTAATTGATGCTGACAATGTTCCGTATGCAAGCATTAAAGAAATGCTCGAAGAAATTGCAAAAAACGGAACACCAACCATAAAAAGGATTTATGCAGATTGGACAAAACCAACCGTTTCAGGATGGAAAAGTGTTTTATTAGAAAATGCAATAACTCCAATCCAGCAATACAGTTATACGACTGGAAAAAACTCCAGTGATAGTGCAATGATTATTGATGCAATGGACATATTATACTCTGAGAAAGTGGACGGGTTTTGTATTGTTTCAAGTGACAGCGATTTCACTAGACTAGCAACAAGATTGAGAGAAGCTGGCATGACAGTTCTTGGATTTGGAGAAAAAAAAACTCCAAAACCTTTTATAACCGCTTGTGACAAATTTATTTATTTAGAAATTTTAAATCCTAAAATAAAAGTTGCGAAAGAAATAAAATCTAAGACTAAAAGGATTTCTAAAGATCAAACATCACCATTAAGTACAATAGATCAAAAATTAATTAACCTGATCACTGATAGTGTATCAGACTTATCAGATGAAAGTGGTTGGACGTTCTTAGGAAACCTGGGCAACCATATTTTAAAGAAAAAAACTGATTTTGACCCAAGAAATTATGGGTTTCCAAAATTATTCCCCCTCATACAAAGTATAGACAAATTTGAAATAGATGAAAGAGAAACAGGAGTTAATAACATTCGACATATTTATCTGAAAAACAAATAGAAACCTATTTTAATCCGGTCATTATCCCATTTTGTCAACTATATACATTGTCAAACAATCATTACAGGATTATCTTCATTTAGATAAAGCAGCACAGCATCAACATTCTCATAGCCGAGCTCCCTTATCTTCTCTTCGTATCTCTTAATCTGCTTTTTATGCTTTTCTTCGGGTTTCCCGGTTTTAAAGTCAATAACCGTAGCTCTCTCCTTCTCAAATATCAATCTGTCGGGACGGATAGTTTTTCCGTCAGGCAAAAGGATATCAGCTTCGGTTTTTACATTCAATCCTGATTTAAAAAACTTTTTGACTTCGGGATTATTGAGAAAACTACGAATTTTATCTTCTATTTCTACTGCAACATCCTTTTCAACAACTCCTTCCAGCTCCAAATTGCTCAACACTTTTTCCAGATCGGCTTCTGTTTCTATTTTCGACAGAATTGTGTGGATCATTGTCCCGTATTTCGTTCCTGATTCCGGTGCAGCCACATCCCAATACTCAGGAGCTTTCAGGCTTAAAAGCATTCTTTTACGCCATGGGCTCGAAATCATTGTATTAAATTCTAAAACATCTTCGTCCGGTTCCTGCTCCTTTTCTTCTTTTTCAACTCTTTCGCCAAATCTGTAAACGGTTTCATCATCATTCCAAAGCCTCTTATTCATAAGATAGTAATGTAGGAACTTCGGGACAGAATCGATTTTATCTTTGCTTTTTGGAGGAGTCTCTGTCAAAATGTACAATCGTTCAGAGGGACGGGTCATTACAACATAAACAAGGTTTACAAGATCGAGAAACGATTTACTCATCTCTTCGTTATACAAGTCCGCAAAATCGGTGTTTTCAAGAGACGAGCCGGTGTTTACAAGTGCCACATCAAGTTGAGCAACTTTTTTATCCGACAAATCAACCCACAATTTATCCTTTGCTTTTTTAACTCTTGATCTGGCATACGGATATATCACTACAGGAAACTCCAGCCCTTTTGACTTGTGAATGGTCATAATACTCACTGCATTAATTCCTTCGGGAACAATCACTGACTTACTCTCCTTTTTTTTATCCCACCATTCAAGAAAGCCGGACAATCCCGAACTATTTTTTGAAATAAAATTCAGTACAGCATCCAGAAAAAACTGCACATAAACATCTGCCTGTCCGGCAAGATCAAATTTCCGAATCATCTCCTCAACCATATCATACAAGGGCAACTTTTTCAATGTATTGGCATTAAAGCCAAATTTATGCATAACATCCCCAAAGGTCTCATCCTGATTGAAAAGGTCCTTTGCTCCTACACTTTCTTTAGTGTTGAGAATATTCAAATTATTATGAAGCAAACCCTTCAATTTATTTTTAGTTGTAAGATAATGCAACACGCCTGCCTTTGCAATACTGTCAGCCCCGTCATTCAGATATTTCATCATATCAATCAGAAACTGCACATCAGGAGAGTTCTTGATCAGAAGTGATTCGGAAGAAACAACGTTATAACTATTTTTAATAAGAAAAGCTGCAATCAAATTTGCCTCAACATTTGTTCGGCATAATATTGCAATGTCTCTCAGGGAATATCCGTCATCAAGCAATTCTTCAACAATTCTCAGGATACTGTTTTCATTTAACTCATCAATGCTTACAAGCTGGTCACTATCCTTGTTCAAAAACTCAATTTGCACAAGTCCGCCGTCATTTTTGCTGTCAAACTCCTGAGACACACCGTCATAAATAGATTTCAGATCATCACCTATCAATCCGGCAATTACAGGGAAAAAATCGTTATTAAATTTTACTATTTCAGCCTTCGACCTGTAGTTTGCCTTCAGTATTTCAGGCTTATAGTTGCGTTTCAGAGCATCTTCACGCTGCCTAAAAATGTCATTCTCGGGATTATTGAAAATCTCAGGCAATCGCGCAAATTGCTCAACCTCTCCGCTACGCCAGCGGTAAATAGCCTGTTTTCCATCTCCTACTATCATATTAAAATTAGAATCTGCAAGAGAGTTCTCAACAAGAGGCAACATATTGTGCCACTGAAGTGTGGAGGTATCCTGAAACTCATCAATCAGAAAATGGCGGTACTTCTCTCCCACCCTTTCATAAATAAAAGGCACGGGCTGCTCCGAAACAATCCCGGCAATCAGCTTGTTGAACTCCGAGATGTGAATTATCTTATTACTCTTTTTATATTCATCAACCACCTTTTCAATCTCGCTCAAGAGTGCCAGCGGATAGAGATTTTTCCATATTTCATTCAAAAGGACATAATCCTTAAAATCTGACTCCCTTTCCTTCTGTAATTTCAAATAAATATCAATCAGAAAATCTTTTATGGAATCAATAGCATTTCTATCGTATGGAGTCGCTTTTCCGGCATGCCATTTATCTTCCTCAATGGTTTTTATCACATTTTTATTTGGTGATAACATATCCATCCTATTATTTGCGACTCTACCAAAGTAACCGTAAATACCATTATTACCATAGAAAAATGAGCTTCCGGAAATACCTGCCTCATCAATTTTCTCAACAGCACTTTTTGCCAATGCAACAACCCTGTTTTCAAAAGTAGCAATGGCAGCCCTGACATCTTTGGTTATCTCTTCAAAGTCGGCAAGGGTCAGTTTTCTTAATCTTCCAACATAAAGCTGTGCATCCTCAGTAGTCAGCCTTTTAGCCATCCCCTGCAAATCACCCTCAATATGCCAGCTTCTCTCATCATCGGTTTTAGTCTGAACAAAATTTACCAGGGTTTTTGTAAGTGCAGCATCATTCCCTACCTCACTTATCAGAATATCAACAGCTTTCGACATCAACTCATCAGCATCCATTTCCACCTCAAAATCCTGTGCAATGTGAAGGTCATAGGCAAAAGTGCGTATTATCTTGTGCATAAAACTGTCGATAGTGCTAATAGCAAAATCGGAATAACTATGAAGGATATTCCTAAGGACGCGATAAGCCCTTTCAGCGATCTCATCCTTCGACAATTTCAATTCATCTTCAAGTTGGGGAAGCATATTCTTTATAGAAGCCTTTTCCGGATGGTTTTCGAAATCTGACATCTCTTTCAGATAAGTTATAACCCGCTCCTTCATCTCATTGGCAGCTTTGTTGGTAAATGTGACTGCCAGAATACTTCTGAATCCATCAGGATTAGCAATAGATATTTTCAGATACTCCCTGACCAGAGTATATGTCTTTCCCGAACCAGCCGATGATCTGTAAACTGTAAAATTCATTATTCTAAAATTTCTGACTAAATTAGTATGTTTTCATTAATATTAGATAAACATTTTTACTTGCACATATTCGTTTCAGTTT